>DAINCT010000235.1:0-6388 GCA_036732245.1 Chloroflexota bacterium
GAACTCAACCGAGTACGGACTGTCGAGCTCGATCTACACCCAGGACATAAACGTCGCATTCCAGGCAGTGCAGGACCTGGAAGCCGGAATTACGTATGTGAACGCGCCTACGATCGGGGCGGAGATTCAGCTTCCGTTTGGAGGCGTAAAGGGAACGGGAAACGGCCACCGCGAAGCCGGCACCAGCGCCGTGCGAGAATTTTCCGAGATCAAGTCGGTCTACATCGATTACAGCGGTAAGCTGCAGCGCGCCCAAATCGACGTCGAGTGACCCGCTTGCCGGCTCCATTGTTTGGAGCCAGGACGTTGACGCGCGGTACCATCAAAGAGAACAAAACACCGTGGAGAAATACGTGGCAGTGCGACGGATCGTCCAACTTGGGGAGCCCATCCTTCGGCAAAAGGCCAAGAAAGTTCACCGGGTGGACGACTCCATCAGGCATCTCATCGACGACATGATAGAAACCATGATCGACGCGCCGGGCTCGGGTTTGGCGGCGCCGCAGGTGAACGTTCCGCTGCGGGTGATCGTCACCCACGTGGATGACGAACTGCGGGTGGTTGTCAATCCGGAAATCGTGGATGCTTCCGACGACTTGGAGGAAGGCTACGAGGGATGTCTGAGCATGCCCGGTTGGACCGGCCCCGTGGACCGGCATCTGAAAGTCACCGTGCGCGGACTGAGCAAAACCGGCAAGCCCATCAAGATCAAGTCCGAAGGCTGGGAGGCGAGGGCGTTTCAGCACGAGGTGGACCATCTGAACGGGATTATGTTCATCGATCGGATTGACGACAAGAGCAAGCTCCACCGGGTAGAGACCGAGGCTGAGGAAGAGGAACTCGAGGAACAGCAGGTCTTCGCCTAGCCGGTCTTCCACTTCAGAAGCGTCTCAGCATACGCCTGTCTCGTCTGTTCCGCGACGTGGGCGTGCGTGAAGTTCTGCAGCACCCGTTCCCGTCCCCGTCTTGATAAACTCGTTCGCAATGCTACATCTGTTTGAACGGTGCGAATAGCGTCGGCGAGCGCCGCAGCATCGCCCTCCGGCACGATCAGACCTGCATCGCCGATAACGTTTGGTATCTCTCCGGAATCCGAACCTATCACAGGCACACCGCAGGCCATCGCTTCGATTAGAACCCGTCCAAACTGCTCCTTCCAATTGCCGGTCGTGAGCGACGGCAATACCACGACACTCAGACTGCGGAGCAGATCGGGCATCTCGGTCGACGGAATGCGGGCCCGCAGAGCGACCCGGTTTTCCAATCGTGTCGCGCGAATCGCGGACTCAATATCGCCGCGCAAAGGACCGTCGCCCACCATGCACATCCGGACATCGGACGGGAGAGCAGCCAATGCTGAAAGAGCGATCATGGGGCCTTTTGCTTCAACCAAACGATTGAGGAAGCCCACCGTAAAGTTCCGCAGGGTCGAGGCTTTAGGACGAAACATGTCAGGATCGACCCCGAACTGAGGCACGACCGTGATCCCGGACGGATACCGCTTCTCCTGTAGCACGCGTTTCGCGTCCTCGCTTCCGGCAAGCGCGTGCGCGGCGTGTCGGTACACGTAGTGTTCCATGATCCGGACAGGAAAGGGGTAGCGCCGGTTTATATTTTGCCAGGTGAAAAACAGACTTGGCATACCGGCACGGCAGGCAGCGCGGACTCCGAGAAACGTCGCCAGGTTGTACGGTTCCTCATCCAGGTGGACCACATCCGGGCGTTCTTCGCGCATGACGCGCCCAAGATCTGGATAGTAGTGTGCGTGGAAGTGGCCGGTGAAGCGCACGTCGGCGACGATAATCCGGTAGGTGCTGTCCGTCCCCGGTTCCAATTCCTGCAGTCGCCCGCCTTCCTTCCACCGGTTCGGCACGACCGCCGTCACATCCACCCCTAGCCGAGACAACTCCCTCAGTTTCTGCCGGTAAGAGGCGGAGAGGAGAGCCTTCGACACGATCAACGCCCTCATGAACTCAGCAGGTGCCGGTAGATCGCGACGGTTTGTTGGGCGGTGCGGGACCAGCTAAATTCGGCCGCTCGCTTCAATCCGAGGCTCGCCAACCTGGCCCGCTCCGACTCTGAATCGGTGAGGCGGACGATCGCATCACGCCACGCCTCGACGTCCTCGGGCGGTACGGTGCGAGCCGCATCACCCACTACCTCGGGTAGGCTCGATGCGTTCGAACACAGCACGGGTACGCCGCTCGCCATCGCTTCGAGTGGCGGGAAGCCAAAACCCTCATACAACGAGGGAAAACAGAACAGCAGTGACGCGGCATACAACGCAGGCTTGTCGCATTCATCCACATGCGGGATTAAAATGATGTCGCGGTCCAGGCCCTCCGATCGCACCAGACCGGGTATATCAGGGTACAGGTCATCAGGCGGCGGAAACCTCGCAACCACCACGAGCTTTAATTCGCGATCGCGCAACGCCCGAACCGCGCGCGCCCACGCTCGAATCAGCGTCTCGATATTTTTTCGGCGCTCGGCGCCGCCAAGATACAAAGCGAACCTCTCCGGAAGGTGATACTTCGCCTTGACTTGTTCCAGCGCACTCGACGGTTGGTCGGGGTGAAATCGTGCTTCGACCGCTTCATAGGCCACATGCACCCGCTCGTCCGCCACGCCCAGAACCCGTACGATATCCCGCTTGGCATGCTCGGACACGGTGATGATGGACCGAGTTACACGTGGCACATTCCACGCCATGAAGCGGCTGTACAGGGCGGCCTGCCGGCTGCGGTGATATCCGGGTACCACGAGTGGTATCACGTCATGCACCGTGACCACCAGAGGACAGTTGGCAACCACAGGTGAGGCAAAGTAGGTCGAATGCAACACCACCTGTCGCCGCATGGCGGATGCGATGGGAAGCGTTCCGACCTCCCAGGTGAGTTTATCCAGGCGAGCTACCGCGCCGTGACCGTGATTGATGCGGCCGAACGGGCTAGAGATTCTTTGGCGGAGCAGGTTTGATGGCTCCCCGGCACTACGCGTGAAAAGACGAAACGATAGATCCGGCGCAGCAGCCGGTAGTTCCCGCACCAGGTTGCGCACATAGACTGCTGACCCAGAAAACGGGTAGTCGAGTGGAAGTCCGCTGATTCCGATTTCAGGCACTCGCGGTCTCTGCGTACAGATCACGTGTCCGGCGCGCCGCCCGGTCCCAGGTAAACGTGGCCGCACGTTGCAATCCGACGAGGCGGAGCCGTTGGGCCAGCGAACGATCGTACAGCACACTCATGATCGCCGCCGCCATTGCCTCGACGTCCAGGGGATCGAATAGGACGGCCGCGTCTCCCACCACTTCCGGCAGCGACGACGAGTTGCTGCACGCTACCGGCGCACCGCACGCCATCGCCTCCAGCGGGGGAATACCGAACCCCTCGTAGAGAGAGGGGAATACAAAGACCTCGGCCTGACCGTAGAGCGCGGCCAGGAGGTGGTCTTCGGGCTGCAGAAAAGTCACCGCGTCGGAGAGCTTCAATCGACGTACGGCCTCGAAAATGGGCTCGTACATCCACCCGGATCGTCCCACGATCACAAGTCGATGAGTCACTCCGCGCCCACGCAGGATCGCATACGCTTCCAGCAATCGCACGTAGTTCTTTCGCGGCTCCAGGGTGGCAGCCGAGAGGATGTAGGGCTGCGAGATTCCAGCCCCGCTCAACCGCAAGCGGTCTCCCACCGGATCGGGCGGTGGATGAAACTCTTCCCCCACGCCCTCCAATATGGTGATTACCTTGTCGGGTGGCGTCCCGAGCAACTCAATGCAGTCCTTTCGCGTATTGTCGGATACTGCCACCACGCGGGTTGCCCGCCGAATGGATCTGGGAACGACTTCCTGTAGATAGGCGCGCAAGGACGGGAACGCGCATTCCGGCGTTCGTAGAAATGCCAGGTCGTGGACGGTCAAGACCGTGGGTCGGGCAAGAACGGGGGGAAGCGTGAAATCTGGAGAGTGGAACAGGTCGAAACCGCCAATGAGTAACTGGACGGGCACCGGTGCCTGCATGCGATGCCAGATTGCATTGGCGACGCGGTCGGTGAGGGGCAGACTGCGGACGCGAAACCGCTGGTTCAACGTCGGCATCCGACCGTCGGCAGTACCCCGGCCCCAATAGAACAGGCGGTACCGAGTATCGTCGTCCAATTGCGCAAGGGCGCCCAGTAACTGACGTGTGTAGCGTCCGATTCCCGCCGCCTGTCGAACGGCGGAAGTTGCATCGAACCCGACGGTGATCGGCATCTCAGACGGGATGTCGGAAGTGCGACCTCTTGCTGAGGAGATACACGATAAACCCGAAGAACGCGACGCTGTAGTAGCTCAAAATGCGATCTACCAGTACGACTGCCGCGGCATCTGCCTTCGGAACGCCGAGATAGATCATCATTCCCACCAGGCCCGCTTCCACCAGCCCAAGTCCGCCGGGTGTAAAGGGAATAGTCGTTAGCACCGCCGTGGCAAGCGCAAAGAAAAGCACGGGCGCGAACGGGATGGTTGAGATGTTGTGAGTGTTCAGGCCAAGCGAAGTGAACACGAGTTGGAAGCGACTCCCCTCCAACAGCCAGATCACCATCGTCGTGCCGACCAAGAGGGGGATCCGACGAAAGCTTTGCAGCGCACCTTCTTCGAACGAAATGTATCTTTCCAGGAATCGTGCCGGCACCAGGCGGCGAATGCGGTCGCTGAAGGTTTTCATCACGACGAGCATCACGATGCCAACCACGGCCAACGCCACCCCCAGGAGGAGGATCTTGCTCACACCGCCCAGGCGATCGTGAAACACGATGAAACCGGTGGCGGCCATGAACAACCCGAGGACCAGAATATCGATGATCCGTTCCGCCAGAACCGTGCCAATGGTCTTAGTCCACGAGATGTGAACCCACAGTTTCGCCAGGTAGGCTCGGTATAAGTCCCCGAGCTTGGCCGGCACAACGCAATTGACGAACCATGAGATGTAGATGATCTCGCTGAGACCACGCACCGACATATCGTCGACTGCCTTCGCATGCGTGCCTCGATAGGCGTTCTGCAACAACACTTTCCAGCGATAGCCGCGAATCGGAAAGGTTGCGTAATAGACTATGAACGCGCTCAAGAAGATCAGAACGTTAAGGTGTTTGACCCGATTCCAGATGGCATGAGGGTCGAAACCGCCCTTAATAATCGCCACGGCGAACACGACGAGGGCGAACGAGAACGACAGAAGCGTCTTCCAGTTGCCGACGCGATTGCCAATGGAAAGCTCTTGTTCCGTCTGTTGGTCGGACTCCTCCGACCAATCGTCAACGAGCGTTCCGTCGGCTGGTTTCAGGTTCTTATCTGTTGCTGCCACTCTCGGTTCTTTGCCCGTTCCCCATTCGCCACAGATGGCGGGTTGCCCCGTCCACGTGCCGTCCAGCGGGGGCTAGAGCCAGTATGGCACCGAGTAAGGTCGCCATGCCGTGGACGTACAGTACGTCGAATATGTTGTGAAAGTCTGTAGCTACGAGTGCCCCCAGCGAACCTAAGGCCACCGCAAAGCACACGGTATCACGCGCGCGGCGCACAATCGCATAACTGTACCATAGCGCCGAGCCAACCAACAATGTGTACGATGTCAAGCCAATGATGCCGGCTTCGGCCGCAATGTTTATGTAGTAGTTATGGGCGTGTTGGAGGGATGCGTACCAGCCTCGCGGATGAAATGCTGGGTATGCGGCCGCATAGTTGCCGATGCCAACGCCCAGAATTGGGTGGGCCGCGAACATGCGCACTCCGGCCAGCCAATGGGCAGCCCGCTCGACCGCCGAAAAGTTGGCGTCCGTCACGTTGCCAAACGCCACGTTACCCAATCCGACAGAGGTCATGACGCTTGAGATCGAACTCGACGAAATCACCCCGAAAGCGTCCGCCAGCAGGAACGTCACAGCAGCCAGGAATGCCAGTCCCAGGAGCGGGCGTGCGGCGCGGAAGAGACACCAGCACAGCACCGCCGCGGCCACAACTGCCGCCAGAAACGCTCCGCGCGACTGACTGGCAAGCAACGCGAAGACCATGAGTGCGGTCGAACCCCAGTACAGCATTCGTTCCCACCGCTGTTCTGCCTTCAACGCCATGACCGCGGCGAGAGGAATCACCATGTTGAGGTACCCGGCGTACGGATTGGGTTGATCGAACGAGCCGAAGGAGCGAAAAAAGGCACGGTGCAAACCGAACGCCGCAGGCCCGGCCTGCTGGATGAATTGTACGAATCCCAGCAGTGCCTGGCTTACTCCTCCACATACCAATGCGCCTAC
This sequence comes from Chloroflexota bacterium, assembly GCA_036732245.1. GTDB lineage: Bacteria > Chloroflexota > UBA5177 > UBA5177 > UBA5177 > JANWJD01. The sequence continues at coordinate 6,289 of DAINCT010000235.1, forward strand.
GAAGAGACGCAAATGAAGTTGTGAGCGAAGAAACCACAGCGCGGCGAGAAACACGACGGCGAACTCGAGCCACTTGATCACTTCACGCGCAGATGCCGCC
>DAINCT010000236.1:0-1511 GCA_036732245.1 Chloroflexota bacterium
ACGCAGAGCGGCGGTTCCGGGCAGCCGTCAGCGTGGAAGGCGTCACGGATTGGACCGTCCGCACCGACCCCACGGTGAAGGTCAGTCTCGAAATTGCCGAGGTGGAATTCGGCGGCGCACTGGAGGACGTGCCGGAGCGCTATCGCCGCGCCTCGCCGCTCCTGTACGCGGCCCAGGCGCGGACGCCCCTCCTGCTCATCGAGGGCGCAGAGAGTCCCTGCGCCCAGACGCGAATGGGCGAGCGCTTCCGCGACGCCTTGGCGGCCCGCGGTGTAATCGTGGAGTACGTGCAATATTCCGGCGAGGGACACGCGATGATGCAGCCCGATCATCAAGCCGACTACCTGCGCCGGATGCTCGCGTGGTTTGACCGTCACCTGCGCCCCGACCAATCGCCGGTCGAGAGCTCGCCCGAGTGAATCTAACAGAAGGCCTCTGGAGTCAGATTCGGTGGGTCATGACCAAGGAAACACCAATGACGTCCCTTGGCAAGTCGCTGTCCGCCGTGCCGGTGTGCCAAATTGTACTGTTGCATCCGGCGGAGAAGCGTCGCTCTGTTGCATTTGGTCCGGTCAAAGGCAAGCGCTGGCAGCCACCCGGAGACTGCACGCTTGCAGGTCTGCAGGTCACCATTGCCAGTACATCCAATAATCGGGACTGGTGCTGTCGCAGGTGCTGTGGATGACGGGGCCGGATCACCGAATGCCTGGCCTTACAGCCAGTACCACATAGCAGGACACGCTGATTTTTCTCAATCGCGAGAAACTCAACCGGCCGGTGACAATGGTCTTCTTCGCCGTCAGTAGTCGGTTCCGTAGAATGGAATCCACGTGCTTATTGGAGCCCAACCGATGACTCGTCCCGGTCTGATTGGTCGCCACGGCCTGCTCAATTGGGCCGACTCGATCGGCGCGAGAAGCGAGCTCCCACGACTAATCCGCCGTCTCATTCTGGAGACGGGGCGCGGAGTCGTTCAACTTGGGTTCCCTGCCGGTGAGGGCGTTTCGGCCGCGAACTGGGACGGCACCGTTCGCGCGACCGCCGCCGCTCCGTACGTCCCGTTGGGTCTGTCTCTTTGGGAACTGTCGGTTGAGAAGAGCGCCGGGGCCAAGGCCGACAAAGACTACACGAAGCGTGGCACAGCCCCGGATGGATCGTCGACAAACGATTGCACGTACGTTGCGGTCTCGCTCCGCCCGTGGACGAAGCGCGCGGCTTGGGCTCGCGACCGCGCCGTCGAAGGCAGGTGGAAGGCAGTTCGAGCACTGGCGGTGGATGACGTCGATACCTGGCTCGAGGCTGCTCCCATCACGCACGCGTGGCTCTCCGAGTTGGTCGGGTTGCACCCGCATGGCCTCGTTACCGCACAGACGTGGTGGAATACGTGGTCCTCGGCGACGAATCCAGCGTTCCCGAGGGCGGCCGTCGTTGCCGGACGAGACGCGGCTGTGACTGCACTCCGAAGCGAGCTGTCTCGTCCGGGCCGGCTCGTTACCATTCGTGGCTCGAGC
>DAINCT010000236.1:1521-6349 GCA_036732245.1 Chloroflexota bacterium
GACGAGGTGGCCGCTTTCGTATCGTCGCTCGCGTTGAACGAGGAGCGTTCTGACGCAGGCACCCTGCTCGCACGCACCGCTTTCGTTGATGACGTCGAGGCCTGGCGACGACTCCGCGACCATCAGACGTCGCTCGTACTGGTCGCGCTGGCGGACCAGGTGGCCAGCGAATTCGCGCCTGGCTCACCGCACGTATTGATCGTGCCGCTGATTGGGTCCTCTGACGCGGACATTGTACTGCCACCGATCGACTCGCTGGTCGCAGCCGAGGTTCTGAAGGGCGAGGGTCTCCAGGAACGACAGGCGGATGATGCTGGGAAGCTCGCGCGGTTAAGCCTTCTCGCCGCGCGGCGGCGGCTGGCGAACAAGCGCGAACTCCACCGACCGGCTTGGTCTCAGGCGCCCGCCGTAAAGACCGTGCGACGCATAGTTCTCATCGGACGCTGGCACGAGAATTCCACCGCAGACCACGCTCTCGTTGCAAACGCAGTGAGTATCCCATACGACGCGCTCCGCGAAGAAATCGCCGCGCTCGCTGCCGGGGGCGATCCCTTCCTCGCCAGGGTTGGCGGCGCGATCGGCATTGTCTCACACTTCGATGCGTGGCTTCTCCTTCGTGGGGAACTGCGGAAGGATGACCTGGAGGCATTCCACCAGGCTGTGCGAATGGCCTTCGCAGAGATCGATCCCCGGTTCGAGCTGCCAGAAGAAGACCGTTGGCGGGCATCGCTGCTCGGAAGGAACCGCTCGTACTCGCACGATCTCCGTCAAGGGCTAGCGACGACGCTCGCGCTCCTCGGAGCATACGGTGACCGCCCGGTTGATGAGGTCGACATCACTGGCCGCGAGTGGGCGGCTTGGATCGTTCGTGAGACACTCGAGGCTGCGAACGCAGATATAACGTGTCACCTGTGGGCGTCGCTCACCGATGTCCTGCCATTGCTTGCAGAAGCTGCTCCCTCGAACTTCCTCGAAGCCGTTCGCGCGGGCACACGCGGGGACACGCCGCTCCTTCGCGGACTATTCGGCGACACGACCGACGGCGGGAACGTTCTGTCAACGGAGTCTGCCCATTCGAGCCTTCTGTGGGCGCTTGAGACGTGCGCTTGGTCACCCGCTCACTTCGGTCTCGTGATCGATCTATTAGCACGACTGGCAGAGATAGATCCGGGCGGACGTCTGGCGAATCGCCCGTTCGCCAGCCTCCAGGCGATCTTGCTCCCATGGCATCCGCAGAACGCGGTTACTCCTGAGCGGCGACTCGCGGCGATTGACGGATTGCGGGATCGGCACCGAGAGATTGCGTGGAAGTTGCTCCTCACGCTTCTTCCCGAGATGCATGGCGTATCAATGAACATCAGCGAGCCGCACTTCCGTGATTGGAAGCCTGAGAAGACCACGGTCGCCATGCAGGAGTACTGGACCTTCATCAATGAGATCTGCATGCGCGTTCTCTACGACGTAGACCACGATCTGGAGCGTTGGGTCGTGCTCATCGAGAAGATCGATGATCTTCCGCCTCCAGCCCGCGCGGCGGTCCTCGTGCGACTTGGCGAACGGAGCAAGGGCGACGGCCTATCTGCGGCGCAGCGCTCAGCGATCTGGGAGGCGTTGCGTGCCAAGGCGGCAAGGCACCGTGAATTTGCGGGCGCTGGCTGGGCCTTGCCTTCTGACGAGGTCGCGGCGATAGAAGCAACTGCCACCCAATTCGAGCCGACGAACCCAACCGAAAACCGTGGCTGGCTCTTCAAAGACCAAATGCCGGAGATCTTCGGCATTAAGCGTGGCAACAATTTTGAGGAGTACAACGCGGCACTTACGAAAGTTCGGGCCGAGGCGGCGGCAGAGATCGCGGATTCTGCCGACTGGTTGGGGCTCCGAAGCTTTGCTCTGTCCACGCCGTTCCCGTGGATATTCGGCATCGCGCTGGCACAAGCGCGCCGCTACGAGTATGAGGGCGAGCTCTTGCAGCTTCTCGAGTCAGCCGACCATCAGGAGATCAACTTCGCCGCCGGGCACTTCTCGCAGCGCTTTCGCGACGAGGGCTGGAGTTGGATCGAGAGCTACCTTAACAGCGCTGGGCTATCCCCGGATCAAGCTGCACGACTTCTCCTCTGCACCGAAGACTATCCAAAAGCATGGGAGATTGCAGAAGGACTCGGTGAGACGGTTGCCACGATCTTCTGGCAGCACTTCCGGGCCTTCGGTCTTGGTGGCGATTTCGCATACGTCGACCTCGTTGCGGAGCGCCTACTCGACGTACGTCGACCGGGTGGTGCACTCGACCTCATCGTGTTGTATCTACATAACGGTGATGGCGCGACTGGGTCACAAGCCGAGCTCATTGCGCGAGGCCTTGCGACTCTCCTCGAACGCGCCGCCGAAGACCCCGAAATGAAGCTCCTGTCGCACTACGATCTCATGAAACTGTTCAGCGCTCTTGAACATTCAGAGCTACCGCAAGACCGGTTGGCGCAGCTCGAGTGGACGTACCTGCCGGCATTCGGGATCGATGGTCAGCCGGTGGCGCTCAACCAGATGCTGTCCCAGCACGCGAATTTCTTTGTCGATATCATCAGGCACATTTATCGGCCGCGTGACCGCGACCGTGCAGAAGAGGCGGTGACCGAGCCCGATGTTGTGGACGAGGAGCAACGGGCAGCGATCGCGGCGAACGCGTATCGCCTGCTTTCCGAGTGGAAGACGGTTCCGGGCCGCCGCGAGGATGGGTCGGTCGACGCCGAGGCACTAGGGGCGTGGGTGCTTGATGCGCGCGCGAAGCTCCGCGAATCTGGCCATCTCGAAGTCGGGGACATTCACATCGGCCACGTCCTGGCATGGGGGCCAGCAACTGCTGACGGTTCGCGCCCGTGTCTCGAGGTGCGCAATTTGCTGGAGGAACTCCAGAGTTCAGAGGTTGAGGATGGTCTGAGAATTGAGATCTACAACACCCGTGGCCCGACGAGCCGTGGCATGTTCGATGGCGGGGATCAGGAACGTGCCATCGCCGCAAGTTACTTTAAGCAAGCCGAGGAGTTCACCGACCGCTGGCCTCGTACGGCGGAGTTCCTACGCGAACTCAGCGAGAGCTATGAGCGAGAGGGGCGGCGGATGGACGAGGAGGCCGAGCGCCGTCGCAAGGGCTTCGACAATTAACGAGTGCCTCGCGCGGACTCTACACGGGACCACGGGCCTGTTCCCGGTTGATGCAGGAGGGGGGCGGCGAAACACTCGGGCAACGCGAAGAACGCCGATTCCCGTTATTTCGCAAGAAGATCGGCCTCGCGTACTCGTTCGCCCTTGCGGAACGTCACCACCAGTCCTGCCGGCGACTTCGGTGGAACATACGATCCCGGCGGCGGAAGCGGCGCGGTGCGCGACTCATCCCGGCGCGGCTGCGGCTTTTCCGGTGTATTCGGTTTCGCTGATGCCACGACAATCACTTCCTCACGCACGGCGAACACTCGGTACCCTCGCCCTAAAGATGCCACTGCCCTAGTCTACCCGAAGAAGATAGCAGCCTTGAATCCCAGATCAATCAACTCGAACACCACCACGAGGCCGACGAAGACGCCAAGGGCGATCTGTCCCCGGAAGAGCCGGGTCGACTTCTGGTCGAGCACGTGGCGGTTGAATTCGTAGGTGCTGACGAGCGCGTCCAGGGAGAGTTCCTTGATGCGCTCCTCCGGCAAGTTCGCCAGCGTCACGAATGCCTTGGGGTCGGGCGTATCACGGATATCCTGCACCAGCACCGTGGAGAGAAGCAGGAAGAAGGCGACGGCGAGCACCAATAGCGCGAGGCCGCGCAAGAGCCCGTAGCGCAGGAAGAGACTGGCCGTGCCACCCACACTCGCCACGACGAGGCCGAAGGCGGCGGCGGTGGCGCCGATCAAGACACCGGCTTTCGCGTCGAGACTGTTGATCGTGCGGTCGAGGATGTCCAGCTTGGTGACGAGCGTGCTGTACACCAGGTTGACTCCTGGCGGGGAGGGCGGGACGGCGGGCGGGAGACTCGGCGTCTCCGGTGGTGCCGGGAGAGGCACCGGCACCGGGCGCCGTGGTCTACGAAAGCGCATACGCTATCGTCCGTTCGTTCTTGCCCGGCGCCACCACTGCCACCAGCGGTAAGCAGATTCTGAAGTGTCCTCATGCGCTGGCAGCGCCAGGAGTTGCTCCACTTGCGTCTCTAAATTGCGCGCCCGCTCCTGCCACATCGCTGCGGTCTGCTCTGCCTGGCTAGCACGCCGCTCCAGCGCCGCGGAACGTTCGCGCTCACTCTCAGCGATCATACGCAGGGCGTCGAGAGCATGGCCGATGAGGTCTGATGGACTATCCTCTTGCCGGTGACTGTCACCGACCTCCACTGACGGCGCTTGAACGTCAGTGATGGCCGATGGCGGCGTCTGATGGTTGTCAGTGACATTCTCTGATGGGATGTGCACCTCTAGGCTCTGGTATGGCTCCTGACGAGTCTGGTAACGACCGTCCCGAATGCGCCGACGCAAGGTGCTCTCGGAGAGGCCCAGGAGTTGGGCAGCACGGGGCACTGGCACCCACTGACCGTCACTGACAGGCACTTCTTCAATCACTGGCGTTCCCTGAATGTCACTGGCCGTCAATGCCACTCTACGCGGAATAGCAACCATGGGCAGATGCGCTAGGAGTGCCAGGCTATTGGCGGACGTTCGCTGCCATTACCTCCGCGCAGTCGGCAGGTCCGGAACGGCCTGCCGTAACTCGGCCAGGTCGAGATGATCCAGGTAGCGCTGCGTCGTCGCCACGCTGGCGTGCCCCAGGAGCTTCTGCACGGCGATCACGTCGTGCCGGC
>DAINCT010000237.1:0-6331 GCA_036732245.1 Chloroflexota bacterium
CCTTTGAAAAGCACGAGCCACACCGAGCGAGATTGCATATTCCAGATGATCTGGCCATGGGTATCGCGAACGGTAAGGGCGACCAGGGAAGCAGTTACGGCTCCAGCAGCACCGGCGCGGGGAGTAAACCCCTCGGCCTTCTGCACAGCTTGCTGCTGTTCCAGGGCGCTGGCGAGCTTCACTGGACTAAACTGTGCGGTTACCACTTCCTGACCGACGATTGCGTCCTGATTCGTCGCAGCAACCGAGCGCGTTTGGATGCCACAGCCCGCGAGCAACACCAACGCCCACAACAGGCCGACGTATCGCCAACCACCGCGCTTTATCACGTTATTGTCTCCTTATTCCGATAGAGAAAACACGCAGCAAGATGACGATCACCAGTCGGGTACAGCGGCGGCCTCGTCTCGCGGCAGCGATCCATCACATAGGGGCAACGGGCGGCGTAGGTACAGCCCGCCGTGCCGTCTATCGTATCGTCGTCCAGTTGCAAATCCAGGTGTTCGCTCCACTTGGCCGCCGGGTCGGGCCTGGGAATGGAACTGACGAGCAACTGAGTGTATGGATGCTTAGGCTCAGGAATGACAACGCCCACATCACCCCACTCCGCGACGTTGCCTCGATAAAGAACGTAAATGTCGTCGCAGATCTGAAACGTGGTGGACAGATCGTGCGTGATGTACAGGAAGGAAATACCGAAATCCACCTTCAGACGCACCATGATTTCCAGGATCATCGCCCGCAGCGAGGCGTCAACCATGGAAACCGGCTCGTCCGCCACGATCAGTCGCGGCTTGAGCAGGAAGGCGCGAGCGATCATCAGGCGCTGTCGCTGTCCGCCACTGAGCTGGTGCGGATACCTGCCAAGCACCTCCGTTGGGCGTAGCCCTACGATCTCCAACGCCTCCTCCGTGAGCCGCCGAGCATCAGCACGACTACGCGCCAGACCAAAGGCGCTGATGACCGACTCAAAGACGAAGTCCACCTTGTAGAACGGGTTATAGACTTCATACGGGTCTTGGAAGATCGCCTGAACCTCTCGCCGGTACGCGCGTCGCGCCTGGCCACGGAGATCCCCTAAACTGACCCCATTGTAGCGAATCACGCCGCTCGTCGGCGTGAGAAAGTCCAGCACGAGATTGGCAAGGGTGGTCTTGCCGCTACCACTCTCGCCGGCAATGGCGGTAATGGTCGCGGGCTGCGTCGCGATGGTCATGGAAAAATCCTGCAAGGCGACGGCGCCGCCTTTGCCGCCCGTCGCGCTACCGAAGATCTTGGTGAGTCGTTCTATCTGCAAAAGCGGCGCGTGATCATTCGACATGCTGGCGCATCTCGTTTTGCGACGAGTAGAGATGGCAAGCCGTCGCATGCGCCGACTGTCGTTCCAGAAGCTGGGGAAGAATCTGGCGGCATGGATCGAACGCATACGGGCAACGGGGCGCGAATGGGCAGCCGGGCGGCGGCTGCAGCAGCGATGGCGGCAGCCCTGGCACGCCCCGCGGCAGCTTTCGTTCGATGATGGAAGGGATAGCCTGAATGAGCGCCTGGGTGTACGGATGCAACGGCTCACGGAAGATCTGGTCAATGGGCGCGATCTCCACCATCCGCCCGGCGTACATGACCCCGATTCGTTGGACGATTTGCGCCTGCAGTCCCATGTCATGGCCGATCAGCACCAGCGCGGCGCCGAGTCGCTCCTGGACCTCAATGAGCGTTTGAATAACCACGCGCTGCATTACGACATCCAGGGCGCTGGTCGGCTCGTCAGCAATAATCAGTTTGGGCCGCAAGACGATGGCCATAGCAATGCAGACCCGCTGCTTCATCCCTCCGGATAGCTCGTGGGGAAAACGATCGGCAGTTTGTTCGCGCAAGCCAACCGTGCGGAGCAGTTCAGCGATTCGGCGGTCCAGCCCGACACTGGACGCCTTTCCTTCGTGCGTCATGATGACGTCGGCAAGCTGCTTTCGGACGCCGGTCACCGGGTTGAGCGAGTTCATCGCCCCTTGCATGACCAGCGACACGTCGCGCCAGCGCCGGCGCCGCATGTCTTCCTCGCTGAGGGCGAACAGATCAACGCCGTTGAGGAGGACACGGCCGGTATCCACACGCGCTGGCGGCTTGAGCAAGCGCAAAATGGCCATGGCGGTCGTGGACTTGCCGCAGCCGGACTCGCCGACGATGCCAAAACGCTCGCCCGCCGCCACTGAGAACGTCACTGCGGAAACAGCGTGCAGTGGTCCGCGCTCCGTGAGATAGGACACGTGCAGGTCCTCCACCTGCAACAACGGGCCGGCCATCAGGCTACCTTTCGGCGTAAGCGCGGATTTGCATAGCGATCCATGCCGACGCTAATAAGGAACAGCCCGATGAACAGCATGATCAGCATGATCGTCGGCGGTCCCCACCACCACCAGAGGCCCTGGACCACTGCCCCATATTCAAAGGCGCTCTCCAGCACCAGACCGATGGTTGGCGTGGTAGGCGGTCCGAGCCCGAGGAGTTGCAAGCCCACTGAGGCAAGCACTGCACCCGATACCGAACCGACGAACGCGGCGCCAATGAATGGGAGCAAGTTCGGCAACAAATCGCGCACGATAATGGAAAGGTCGCCGCGCCCAGAGAGTTTGGCAAGCTTGACGAAGGCCAGCTCCCGCATGCTCAAAGTCTGTGAGCGAATGGTGCGCGCCGGAAAAGGCCAGGCGAAAATGGAGATGATGAGCGCCATGAGTTCAATCGTCGTGGTCCGCACAAAGGAGGCAATGACGATAAGAATGATCAGCGACGGAATGGTGAGCATGATATCAGCAAGCGTTCGCACGACCGTATCGACCGGGCCCCGGAGATATCCGGCAGCGAGGCCAAGGAATGATCCAATGGCCGTACCGATGGTTCCAGCTATGAAGCCGATGATGAGGCTGGGTACAATCCCATAGACCATGAATGTAAGGAGGTCACGTCCACTCCCGTCAGTACCGAGCGGGTGCGCCAGCGAGGGCTTTTCGCTGAAACCGACAGACCCCGGCTCCAGCGTCGCTTCATCGAGAAAATGTGGTCCGATGACGCCGACCAGCAGCAGCAGCCCAAATATGGCGAGCCCAATCATCAAGGGCCAGTTGCGGGCGCGTACCGTGCGGCTCGGCGCTAGCGACGCTGCTGCTGCGACGGTGATCGTTTCCATTGCCGCCATGCTCAGCGTCTTCCGTACGTGATGCGCGGGTCAAGAATGGGATTGATGATATCAACCACTAACGTGGCGAAGGCGACCGCCACCACAAGAATGAACGTGATTCCCTGGGTCACGGTGTAGTCGGCGTTGCTAATGGACTGGTAGAGACGATAGCCAATGCCAGGAAAGGAGAAGATCGTCTCCACGAGAACGGCGCCGGAAGCGATGCTGCCAATGGCGATGGCAAAGGCAGTGATTTGTGGCAGTAAGGCGTTACGCATCGCATAGCCGAAAAAGATGCGCCGCCGGGTCAGACCTTTGGCCTGCGCCAGCGTGAGATAGTCCTGCTCACTCGTCACGATCATCATCCCCCGCATGCCGAGCGCCCATCCGCCGAAGGCGCTGAGCAAAATAGAGAGGGCGGGGAGCACGGAGTGATCGAGTATGTCCCGGGTCTGTGTCAAGCGACTATAGTACACGACGCCGATTTGGGTCGACCCGGAAGACGGGAACCAGTGCAGAGTAAAGGCGAGCAAGAAGAGGAGCAAGATGGCGAAAAGGTAGTAGGGAACGGCGTGCAGAATCATAAAGAAGGGAATCGCGGCGCGGGCCACGCGCGGTGAGCCGGCCCAGCCAAGCAGCGCCCCGAGGAGTGTGCCGATAATGAACGAGAGGATCGTCGTTGTGCCGAGCAGTCCCACTGTCCACGGCAGCGACTCGGCAATAATCTGGCTAACCGGCGTCGGAAACGCGGTTAAAGAGTAGCCAAAGTTGAAGTGCAGCGTGTTTGCCAGGTAGCGCACATATTGAATGTAGAGCGGCTGATCGAGTCCGAAGATTTTCCGATAGGTGGCAATAATCTGGGCGCCGTTCGAGAAGGTGGCGCCTTGCACGCTCATGTTTTGGATCATTGCCCCGATGGGATCACCGGGTACGAGCCGCGGGACGATAAAGTTGACCGAGGCAGCAATCCAGACAGTGATGACGAAAATGAGGAAACGGCGCACCAAATAACCAACAGATAGCCGCATATGTTGCCTCCACGCCAGAAGCTGCGAGGACAGTACGCCGTGCGGCGCCCGTGTCTAAATCAAACCCCGATGATGTTGCGTCGTGAACCACGGCAGCACCACTTGGACCGCTACGCAACTCCATGGTGGAAGGATTTAGGAGGCTCCGGTCGGTTTGATCTCGGCGAACATGGCGAGACTTGTCATCCACCAGTTCGGCGGATGGATATACCCGTTCTTACTGGTTGGCCAGTTCGTCCAGTAGGTGCTGACGTAAGGAATGGTGCGCAACTGCTGGTTCAGCCCAAAGGCCGGCAGGTCCTTCAGCCACATCTCTAGCGACTGTGAGAACAGCGTTCCCGTTTGTGGATCGTCGGGCGAAATCGTTCCCATCTTGTCGACCAGGGCACTGAAGGCCTTGTTGTTGTAGCGGCCATAGTTATTGTTCGCTGGCTGGCCGATGGGCAGCACCCAACTCGCGTTGAAGTTGTTCATGGAAGACCAGGGATCAACTGTACTGCCGCAGTACACCCTCCCCGGCGCGATCTCAAACTGCCCCGCCGTAAAGGCGGCGCTGAACTGCGTCGAGGAGAGTTCCTTGAGGGCAGTATCAATGCCGAGCTGCTTGAACTGAAACGCGAAGTCCTGGGCGCTCGCCGCCGCTGAGCCACCGGCGAGCGCCGGGTTCGTTACCAAAAGATTGAGGGTCAGGCGCTTGCCGTCCGAGCCGACATAGATGCCGTCTCCGCCCTTCTTGTAGCCCTTCGCCTCCATCAGTTGCCGGGCCTTCGCCACGTTGTACTCCAGGGTGTTGTACTGGCTGAAGAGCGCCTTGTTGTCGTCGATAATTTTTTGGAGCGGCGGGTAGACCGACCAGACGAACGGCGCGAGGATGCCCGTCCCCTCCTGGACGATATTGGCATGCTTCTGCTTATCCAGGCCGTAGGAGAGCGCCCAACGCATGTTGGGATCATCCCACGGCTTGACCGTCGTGTTGAAGATAAGCAAGGGCGGGCACGGGTCAAACCAGCCATACGGATCGGACGGAAGCCACGCGAGCGCCTTGGGATTCTGTGCCAGCACCGCTTTGAAGCCATTCGGGCTGATGGAAGGTAGACCGTCCGCTTGATTGGCTTGCAGCGTCGCTACCCGCCGTTCGTCCGGCCCCTGGTCAAAGAAGACCGCTCGCTTCGGGGCGGGTAGGGCATGGAACCCAGTCTTCGCGCCCCACCAGTTCGGATTGAGATCGAAGATGGTCTGCCCCGGACTGGAACTGACAACCTTGTACGGGCCGCTGAAGACGGGCCAGCCCTTCGCCGGATCGAAATTGTTGAACGTCGCAGGATCCTGACCCTGCCAGATATGCTTGGGCAGGATGCGCACCGCTCCCCAGATATTGACGCCGAAGTACTGCACGACAAACCGCGGATTGGGCGCGGTCAGGGTCATCTGCACCGTTTGCGGATCCGATGCCGAAATGTCTTTGATCCACGTCGCCATGTCCTGAGAATAGGAGAACTTTGGCGCGTTGTTCTTGAGCAGGTTGATGGTGAACACGACGTCATCCGAAGTGAGCGGCTGGCCGTCGCTCCACTCCGCGCCCTTCCGCAGCTTGATCGTCAGCACGGTGAAGTCGGGATTGAAGGAGTAACTCTCCGCCAACCACGGAATGAGCTTACCGGTCTGATAGTTCAGGTAAAAGAGCGATTCTATCGCCACCTGGTGCAAGCCAGCGCTCAGGATCGTTGTTGGCAACAGTGGATTCATCATGTTTGGCGCGGTGAGTTGATTATTTTCCTGGCCCATAATGAGCGTCTGATTGCGCGGCATTTGCCCGGCCGCGGTCTCCAACGCGGAACTGCTGACCGCGGTTCCGGTCGTTGCGGCCGCCGCTGGAGCCGACGAACTCGCGGCCACGAGGGATGACGAGCTGGCGCTACTCGACGCTGCAGTGGACGCGATCCCTGACGACACTGAGGTGGACGCCAGTCCTGACGAAGCTGCAGTGGACGCAGATCCTGTCGACGCTGAACTAGTTCCGGGCGCTGATGACGACGCGCTAGATGCGGTTGCGGCGGTATTCGGCCCGCCACATGCCGCAAGGAGGGACAGGATGCCGCCAGTAGTCAGCAGCGCGCCGAAGCGCATGACG
>DAINCT010000238.1:0-6323 GCA_036732245.1 Chloroflexota bacterium
CTCGATCAGAAACGGGACCACAAAAATGGGCAAAGAGAGCCGCTCGATGAGGTCGGCCGCCACATCGCCGGCGAGTACGCGCGATAGGCCGGTACGCCCATGACTGGTCATCACCACGTGGGTGACGGCATGTTCGCCGGCGAGCCTCGCCAACGCCTCGCCGGCCCGTCCGTGACCCAGTGCCGTGTGTACCGGGACCGTCAGACCCCGGGCGAGTCGGTCGAGGTAAGCCTCGCCTCCTGTCGGACTAGCGCCAACACGAAGGTCCTCGGAGTCGACTACCGGGACCGTCAGGTTTGCTGACATCTCATTGAGATGGGCCTGGCCCTCCGCCACCTCAGAGCCAATCTGCACCAGGAGCAGTGAACCATGCCACTGGGCAGCCAGGGACGCAGCTAACGGCAGTGCCTGCTCTGCTGTTGGCGAACCGTCGAGCGGCACCATAATCGTGACGGGCTGCGGACCGCTCTCGTCCAACTCCCGCACTCGACCCGGCTGTGCATGGCGAAACAGGATGGGCACCGGACTGTGTGCCAGCGTCTTCCATGCAACCGAGTTCCGAGCCAACCGCCCACGATGTGGCACGCCGTGGGTCGCCACCGCTACCATCTCGGCGCCGAGCGCGGTGACGCCCTCGTCGATGGCACGAGGGATGTCACCGCCCACGAGCACTCTCGATTCCACCTGGTAATTCCTGGCTTTCAGCAATTGCGCCTCATTAGAGAGATAGCGTTCCACGTCGCTCGCCCGTCCATCTCGAGCGGCAACGTAGACGAACAGGAGCCGGCCGTCGGGTCCGGCGAGCTGCTCGGCATCGGGAAGGATAGATTCGGCAAAGGCGGTTTCATCGAGCGGGACAAGGACGGTTGACATGATTTGCTCCTTTCGGATATAGGGCGGTCGATCTTGCATCGATCGGGAAGGGAAGTGGTGTGGTGGCGCGGAGACTACTCGGACTGCTGCGAAAATCGGCTACCGATCTTCTCTGTGCCCATTGACTCGAGAGCCGTCAGGATGTCGCCGATGCCCGGGTTGATGGCAATGGAATAGGTTTGACTCCAGCGGACGATGCCGTGCTCATCGAGGACGAAGAGCGTCCGAGCACTTGACTCTGCCTGCTCGTCATACACGCCGTATGCCCGACCGACAGCTCCCAGAGGGTGCGCGTCAGCGAGGAGCGGGTAGTCGATGTCGGCCGCCCGAACGAAAGCGCTATGACTCCAGATGTTGTCGGTGGAGATCGCGAGGAGCACGGCGCCGAGCCGGGCAAAATCGGCGAGGTGGTCCTGATATAGGGTGAGTTGTTGCTGGGAGACCGGCTCCCAGTCTGCGGGATAGAACACCAGAATGATCCGACTCCCGCGCATATCGGCCAGGGAAACCGATGCGTAGGACGACCTCGGGAGCGTGAAGTCCGGAGCTCGAGTGCCGGCTGGGAGCGGGGCGCAAGGACCATTCATGAGACCAGCATGCGCTGAGCCGATCGTCTCCACATCCCCCGAGTAGGCGGTTGTCTGTCACGATCTCGCCTCACCCATTCGGGTGAGGATTCGTGGATGTCAATCCTGCCGCCTCCGTCGGTGACCCAAAACAAGCTATCAGTCAGTCATCACCCGAGGCATGCTCCGTGACCGAATCCAGTAAGCCTTCGTGTGCTGCCACTGCCACCGCTTGCGCACGCGAATCCACGGCCAGCTTGTTGAAGAGCGATGTGACATGCGTCTTTACTGTGTTCTCCGTGAGGATGAGCCGCCGTGCGATCTCCTTGTTGGTCAACCCCTCGGCGATCAGGGAGAGTGCTTCCGCCTCCCGCTTACTCAAGAGGAGGTGACCACGGCCTGCTCCGCTCGATTCCTGGGTGACCGAGTTGCCTTCACCAACCGCTTTGAGCACCAGCGATACGAGCTCGCCGATCTGCGAGAAGGAGAGAGATCGTCCCGCCCTGAACGCCGCTTCCCACCGGTCCTTTCCCAATCGGGCTTCCAGCGCTGCGGCGGCTTGGGGAGTCCGCGATTTCCGCCACCCACTCGTTACGGGCTCTATCACGTCATGCATCGCTTCGGCAGCCCCGAGAAGCACCGCGAGTTGCTCCGAATCCCCCTGTTCTTCCGCGAGCCACCATACAGCCATAGTGCTCACCATCAGGAGCAGGCGCCGATCTCGGAGGCGCATGCTGGACTCTACCCCCTGCTGCATGTGCGCAACCGCACCTTCGATGTCGCCCTGCTCGCCGGCTACCATGCCGAGCAGGACGAGGGGGACGGTCGCACCGACATCGTCACCGACCTCACGGTATGTCGACAGGGCCTCATGTCCCAGACGTTCCGCCTGCTCGTACGCTCGTTGGCCGAGCGCGATCCCAGCGAGCTGGGTACGGATGTTGGCGACGCCGCGCTTATCCTGAATCTGCTGCCGCAGTGTCAGTGCCTCTTGCAGCAGACCGATCGCCTCCCGGAGGTCCTCCGCAGAAAGGCCGCCGTAGTTCGCGCGCCGGCCCAAATGGGTGAGGGCGCGCGCAATTATGTTCGAATCCTCGAGCGTGCGTCCGAGAGCCAGCGCTTCCTGGAGTACGACTCGTGAACGCTCGGTGTCACCCTGCCAGAGGAGAAGGCTCCCCAGGCGGTTGAGCACCGTGGCCCGCAGCCGGGGACTGGCACTCGGCATACGCTCCAATGCCCGCTCAAGCGCGTCCTGTCCCTCGATGAGATAGCCACGAACCTCCCAGAAGTATCCAAGTGCCCGTGCCAGCCGGAATGCACGCTCGTCCTCGCCGCGATCCCACAACCATCGGAGGCCGGCCCGCAAATTATCGTGCTCTTGTTCCAGTCGCAAAAACCACGCCCGCTGCGCGGGGCCTACGAGTTCGGGCGCGGCTTGCTCTGCCAGCGCCAGGAAGTACCGGGCATGCGCATCTCTCACGGCTTCGCCCTCGTCGCAGCTTGTCACCTGCTCGAGCGCGAAGTCGCGCACCGACTCCAGGAACCGGAAACGGTGCCCTCCCTCGCCATCCTCCTCGCTCAACACCAGATTCTTGTCCACCAGCGAAGCCAGGCTTTCCAGCACATCGATTGACTGGTGAGGGGCATCGGCAGCGATCGCCTCTGCTGCCTCGAGCGTGAACCCACCGACAAAGACTCCCAGCCGGCGGAACAGGACTCGCTCGTCGGGCGTGAGGAGTTCATTGCTCCAGGCGATGGCCGAGCGCAGGGTGTGCTGCCGCACGGGGAGATCCTGTGCCTCCCAGTGCAGGAGGGAGAGACGCTGCTCCAGGCGTTCCAGGATCATCTGCGGCGAGAGGAGCTGGGTGCGGGCTGCAGCCAGTTCGATGGCGAGTGGCAGGCCGTCGAGGCGCACGCATAGCTCGGCCACGGCCCGGGCGTTCTCGTCACTGAGTCGAAAACCTGGATTAATCATCTGGGCGCGCTGTAGGAAAAGGGCTACTGATGGAACGTCGAGCAGCATCTTCAAAGGCGGAAGGTGGGCGGGATCGGGGAGCGGGAAGGGCGGCACCGGCAAGGTCTGCTCTGCACGGAGATGGAGCAGCTCGCGGCTCGTGACCAGGAGCTTGAGCCCGGGAGCGTTAGCCAGCAGTGTGTCGAGCAGTGGGGCGGCGGGAAGCACCTGCTCAAAGTTGTCCAGAATCAGCAGGGTCTCGCGCGTTCGCAGGTACGCCGAAAGCCGCTCGAGGGGTGGCACTGGACCCGCACCTGGTAGACCTAAACTTCCTGCCAGAGCGGAAGGCACGCCGACTGGATCGCGCACGGTGGTGAGATCCACAAAGCAGATGCCGTCCGGGAATGCGTCGGCGAACCGGTTTCCGACCTCGAGTGCTAGACGGGTCTTGCCGACACCCGCGGGACCAATCAAGGTGAGCAGCCGGGCCGTGCCGCCGATGAGCAACTGATGAATTAACTCCAGCTCCCGTGTGCGACCCAAGAAGGAAGCCGGCTCGGACCTGTCGCGGACAGGGAGAATGGTTGAAGGTGCGCTGGAGTCAGACATGTGCTATCCAGTTTCCACGTAGAGCCATGGCCTCTCGTTGCGGGTGTACTCCAGTATGTACCGAGATGTCACCCTCCCGCCCACCTGATACGTCGCCCGATCGTACAGCGCCGGCCATTCACCCAATCGGGGGAGTCGACCAGTCGGCACCAATCGCCTGATTGGGGGAAGTCCCGGGGCCAAGGCACGACGTACGCTACTGGCATCGACCAACGAACCGAGCGAAAGGGAGACCCCAATGGCATCAGTACTAACACCGAACCAAACCTGGTCGAGACTTGCTTCCGATGAACAGATCGAACGTACGGCCGCCGCCTTGGAAGCAAATGGCATGCGGGCGATCGTTGTGGATACGGGAGACGAGGCTCGTCACCAGGTCTTCAAACTGCTTCCGGCCGGAGCACAGGTCCTGACCATGACCTCGCGAACCCTCGAGACGATCGGGGTCGCGGAGGAGATCAATGAGCCATCGGACATAGCAGAGTCGCGGCGCTACGATGCTGTCCGACCGCGGATGATGCAGATGGACCGGGAGACGCAGGGAGCCGAGATACGGCGCCTGAGTGCCAGCCCTGATTATGCAGTTGGAAGCGTTCATGCCATCACCGAACACGGCGAGGTCTTTATCGCGTCAGCGGGCGGGAGCCAACTCGCACCGTATGCCTCCGGCGCCGGTGCCGTGATCTGGGTCGTCGGGACCCAGAAGATCGTCGCGGATCGCGACGCGGCATTCAGGCGGATCTACGAATACAGCTTTCCACGCGAGGATGAGCGAGCCCGCGAAGCGTATGGCATTGGCAGTGGGGTGAACAAGGTCCTGATCGTCAACCGGGAATTCGTGCCGGATCGGATCACCGTCATTCTGGTCAAGCAGGAGCTGGGCTTTTGAGCTTCTAGGTTCGAGTGCCCGGCCTACCGCACGACACGATAGGTGAGATCGGTGAAGACCAAGAACGGTCGCTCCCTACCGTCGTCGGGGCCCGCGATGAAGCCATCTAAGGACGTCGACAGCCGGTGATCACCTGTGTCATTCGTTGCCTCCCTTCGGTGGTGAGTGAAGGGGAGGAATCAGGGCTGCGGCATGGGGGCGTCGAGGAATGCCTGGACGATCGGGATCAGTATATCCGTGCGGTACATGAGCATCACGTGGTCGGTGCCGGGCACGACCGCGAGTTGCGACGCTGCGACGGTACCGTCGAACCGCAGTACGCCTCCGCCCAGCAGTCGAAACATCTCCACGAGATGTTCGGGCCTGACAATGTCGGAATCGCCGTTTATCAGCAACGTGGGCGCTGTGATGGCCCGCATGGTTTCGGGCGAGATGGAGGGTATGTCGGCATCCAGGCGCTTCACTTTTTCGACGAGCGCCGGAAAGTTGTCGGGTTTGGGATTGAGTCGCATGTACTCCTCGTAGAAGGGTGATCCCACCAGCGCATCGGGTGTCATGGACTGGATGCCGGCCAGCAACTCGGGGTAGAAGCCTTCCGGGCTGTAGCAGGCACCTCCGGCGAAGATCAGTTTGCGGACCATCTCGGGGTAGCGAATGGTAAGAGCTAGGGCGATGCCGCCGCCCAGGCTGCAGCCGAAGACGTCTGCCGTATCGACGCCGAGATGTCGGAGGAGAGCTGCGATATCGTCCACGAGCCCTTCCATTGTCAACGGCCGGTCGATGTCGGCGGTGCGTCCGTGCCCCTGTAGCTCCACCGCGATGACTTGCCTGGTCTGCGCCAGAGCAGGCAGCAGCCCGCCGAACGACGTGCCTATGGCAGAAAAGGCGCCGTGCAATAAGACCAGCGGCTGACCCGCACCTTGGATCTCGTAGTACATTTCCAGCCCGTTCACGGGCGCGTACCCGTGCCGGACATCCTGGTTGACCTCCGCCTGACTGTTCGCCCCTTGTGTCGTCGACCCAACCATTGCTCCACTCCTTCGTTGCGCGAGCCTTGGGAGGCTCGGTTAGCTGCGTTCCGTCACGTACGTGAACGGTTTGATCGTCATGCTGGAATCCTTTCGGAGCTCAAGATCATCTCATGATGATTGCCTGTGCTGCGGCAGCAGGCCACCAGTGGGAACCTATGTCGCCGCTCTGTGCCGGCAACGTTTCACTCCGGCCTCATCATGACGTCGAACAAGCGCCGGCGAAATCGACAGGCAGACACTACTTTGTCCATAGCGGTTTTTTGGGTTAGTGAGGCTGGCACTCACTTGTGCGGGCACATTGAGCGACCCAGCGGGACGGCTCACCGGATGGTTCTATGCGTCTCGTGGCGATGCCCTGTTTCCTGGGGATACCGTTTCGCGCCGCATAGAGGACTATGGAG
>DAINCT010000239.1:0-6321 GCA_036732245.1 Chloroflexota bacterium
TCGACCACGCTACCGGATCGTATTGGTTTAGTAGCTTCGGTCCCTGCTGGCTGCCTCGTCATTGTTTTCATAGTCCGAAGCACCCGCGTTGCCGCTCGAACCGCCGCTCTGACCGGTGAAGTTGCTTCCCGTCCCATCCGTCTCGACCTCTTCACGGCGTACATCACCACCCACGTTTTCCGTGTCCGTCGAAACCGTCTTGTTCAAGCGGACCTGTTCGGTAGCTCGCGACTGGGTGCCGACGACCGCTTCTTCCCGAGTAAGCGGCACGCTGATTTCCTGATCCTGAAACGCGGTGCCGTCACCCGAGGTGTCGCTCGCCGGGACGCGCTCGATCTGCACCTCTTCGCGGCGCAAATCGACGGGAACTTCCTGGTGCTCGGTATGGACCACCTTGCGCAAGCGGACCTGACCGCTGTCGACCTGTCGCTTGCCGACCTCGAGCCGTTCTTCGTGCAGAGTCATACCCTGATCGGCGTTCGAGTCGTAGTTGCTGCTCGCCGTATTCGCGGCGGCAGAGTCATTCGATGAAGCGTCTGTATCGTCGGAGGTAAAGTTGGTGCCCCCGCTTGCAGGCAGTCCGGATGGACTCTCCTCAGTCGAGCGGCCCTCGCCGTAATATCCGTAGATTTCGTCTTCTTGCTCGGGAGTCAACTCTTCGTCGCCGCTGAAGCTGGGAGCGCTCTTGATCCGTTCTTCATCGAACGGCACCTGAATCGTGCCGTCAGAGATCTGAGCGTTCGCGACCGGAATCACGTGGGTCTTACCCATGAGCCAGCCGGTCTTCACACCCACAAATTCCAACTCGTTGGTCGCGTCGTCTACCCAGACGTTGTCTACCTTACCGATCTTGTTTCCCGCAGAGTCGTGGACTTCGTAGCCAAAAATTTGAGCTGGATCCTGCGAATTGTTCACCCTATCTCCTTCCACTAGTTGGTATTTACAGCGCTGTCTGCACTCGAAGTTTTCTATGCAAGAGGTGCGCCGCACTTATCCACGGCACACCGGCAACAATTACTTCTGGGTCAAACCCTGCTGGTCCGCCGACCGCTGCGCTGCATCTTTGGCGGCCCCGACCGCCTGCTGCGCCACCGTCTGAACCTGCTGTGCTTTTTCCTGGACTGTCTGCTGGGCCTGCTGCATCACTTCATCGCGGGCTTCGCCAAGCAACTGATTCTCTTTTTCCGTTTCCGGAATGGAGAGCCCGATGGCAGCGCCGACCGCAACCGCAACCACACCCACTGCCAGCGGGTTGGACTGGAGCGCTTGCTGGAATGCACCCTGGGCGCGTTGCACCCCGTACTGGGCACCATCGGCCAACTGCCCGGCTGTATCCTGAACTTGGCCGGCTACCTGACCCGCGGTGTCCTGAACCTGACCGGCGGCGTTACTCGCCTTATCCTGAGCCTGCCCTGTGATGCCACCGACCTTGTCCTGTGCACCGGCAAGCCGGTCTCCGAGCGGGGAACCGCTCGTTTCCTGATAGGAAACGGATCCGTACTGTCCACTCCGGCCTGGATTGTAACCCCGCGCACTGGAGTCGTACTGACCCGAGTAGTTGGCGTTGTGTGAGCTGCCTGCGCTCTGTTTTCGACCGCTCATGAACAGCCAACCTAGACCGATACCCGCGAGGGCGGCCGGAACGGGATTCGCCTTGACGGTGTCCATCAGACTTGAGCCGAATCCCTTTGCGGAGCTTCCTGCAGTGTTGATCAGTTCCGATGCCGTGTCGCCGGCGTTGCTTACCATTTCCTGTGCCTTTCCTACCGTCGCTTCCTTCACGGTATCCTTCGCCTGTTGCGCGATATGTTGCGGGCTGAGCTTTTCCTGGATCGCGTCGATCGTCGTGCTCATCTCGGCCCGCGTTTGTTCGATCTGAGCACGAGTCTGTCCGACTTCGTTATCCTCATCCGTCGCGTCATCCGTCTCGAAACTCTCCGCCGGCATCCCGGAGGCGAATTCATTGGTATAAAGCTCCGGATCGCCCTCGCTGTACGACGCCCCCGCCGCCACGCTTCCGGTGAAGGTGTTTGGTGCAATCAGTCCCGACGTCAGGTTCGAGGGACCGCCGGCTTGCACGTCCGGGTCGATGGAGTCCGACCCCACTAGCCTGCCTGATTCTTCGCCCATTGTGCGTCCTCCTGGAGAGTCTCAATCGTCTGTTTCGGCGCCATACCCTCATTTCGCAAAGCCGTCAGGCCGGTCCGCACGAGCAAGCCCCCGGCCGCTAGCACCACCACACCGACAATGAATGCGGAGAGCCACCAGGTGACGCCGATTTGTGCCAGTGCAACCACCAGCATGGCGACCAACGTTAGAAATCCCGCGTATGCGACCAGCGCGCCGGCCGCCAGGAAACCCACGTCCTTGCCGACTTCGGCTGCTTTGTGCGTCAACTCGGTCTTGGCAAGGTCCACTTCCTGGCGTACGAGCGTCGAGGTTTCGCGCGAGAGTTCCGAAAACAGCTCTCCCAGCGACCGATCCTCCTTGCCGGTAGTGGAAACCGCTTGACGTTGCTCTCTGACTTGGTCAGCGGGTCGTGCCATCGGTTGTCTCCGTTGCAAGATCGGCATTGAACACAGTAGCGTCGGGCAATTCGACTTCATCTGCTAGCCCGGTCGTCGGGGTGCGGCTCACTGACGAGGGCGTGCCCGTCATCTCCGCGTCGCTATATGGGGCACCCGATGCAAACGATGTGTCGGGGGCCAGGCGGTTCTGGCTATACCCGTAATCACTTCCCTGACGGCCACCGGACGAGTAGTTTCGCGCGCGATAGGACGATGACCCGCCCGTGCTGCGCGAAGATGCCTTGATAAAGCGGGCTGCCGCGATGCCCAGCGCAGCCGCGCCGCCGAGGAACACGGTCGAGTGCCGGCGGGCAAAATCTTCGGCATCACGAATCAGATCTTGAACCGTCGTGTGCTCGAGATACCCCGCGAATCCTTCAACTTTGTCGCCTGCCGTGGAAGCGTATTTACCGAGCGGTGCCTGGTTCTTACTCTCCAGAGTTCCGGCTGTCTCATGCAGCGCTTCGGCGACCGAGCGCAGACTCTGAGCGGCTGTCTGCTTTTGGGAATCGGCGTACGAGACCGCACCTTCCTTGGCGTTTTCCGTCACCTTTCCGGCTGCCTGTTGGGTCTGCTGGACCGCCTGCTGTGTTCCCTGTTTGACCTGCTCGGTTACCAGGCTCCCCGACCCACTCTCTCCGGAATATCCGGACGTTCGACCCTCATCCTGTGTCATCTGTCGTCCCCCTTTCAAAACGGTTGAATATCCATCTCCGCGCCGCTTCGGCGCCTTGCCACGGTAAAAGCAG
The DNA here is from genome assembly GCA_036732245.1 of Chloroflexota bacterium. Lineage (GTDB taxonomy): Bacteria > Chloroflexota > UBA5177 > UBA5177 > UBA5177 > JANWJD01. The sequence goes on from DAINCT010000239.1 coordinate 3,317, forward strand.
GATGCGTGCCAGAGACGAGAGATTGTCAACATGTTCCGAACGAACATGGAGTTAGACGGTTGACTTGCATTCCAGCGTGTGCTCAGGGCATCATTTGCGGTTACCAAAACCCCGTGCGAAAGGCTGTAGTTTGCGTTTCATCCACTTCTTTCCTGCTGTCGCCCTGGCTGTCACGACCTCATCCGCCATCCCAGTCCTCGCTCATGCGGCGCCGCCACCCAAAGCGGAGCCGCATTTCACGTCTTCGACCGACGCACCCGTAGCGCAGAGGCAGGATTCGAAGGTTGTCGGTTCCGGAGTCTCCGAAAGCGGCGCTACCGCTTCGGAAAGTCCGGGTGCCGGCGTGACAACAGGCAAGATCCAGGACGCTGTCGGAGGGCCGAGTTCCGTACGATCGTCCATCCAGGTGGCTGTCAGGGTGCTGTTGGCCGCGCTCAATGCCGTCCGGAGCGAAAAGGGTTTACCTGCACTGTCTCTCGACGCTCGACAATCGAAATGCAGCCGACTTCATTCCAAGCACATGGCGCTCAACGGCCAAATTTCTCACGATCAATTCCCGAGGGATGTATGCGTGCCGCATCGCTTTGCAGGCGAGAACGTCGGCTTTGATCCCGGTTCGCCGCCGCACGCCGTCCTGGTGCTCCACAACCTCATGATGCAGGAGGGTCCGTGCGCTATGGCAGCATGCAGCGGCGAGACCTACGAAAAACACGGACACTATATGAACATTCTCAACCCGTTGTACCGGCACGTCGGAATCGGCATCGTCGCCAAACACGGCGACACCTGGCTTACCGAGGACTTTACGAGCTAGATCTCCAGCACTGCTCTGATGCCGCCGGCGCGGTACGTGGGACGATCTCTACCCGGCTATGGACTGTTTGATCGGACGTATTCTACTGTCGCCCGAACCTCTTCCGACGTGGGCATGACTGTGCCAGTCGGCATACCCCTCGGCGTCAACCGGTCGGCAGACATGATAGCCCTGGATGAGGTCGCAGCCCATTTCTTCCAGTGTGTCGCGAATCTCCGCGGTCTCGACCCCTTCAGCCACAACCTCCATGCCGAGGCTGTGAGCAAGATCGAGGATCGATCGGACAATGACGGCATTGTCACTGTTCGTCATCATGTCCATGACAAAGGATCGATCGACCTTGATCTGGTCGATCGGGAGGCGCTGCAGATACGACAGTGAGGAGTAACCTGTTCCAAAGTCGTCGATGGCAAATCGCACGCCCATCTCATGGAGTTCTGCCAGCGGCTGCATGGCACGATGTGGGTCAACGATAATCGCGCTCTCCGTGATCTCGAGCGCCAAATTGGCTGCGGGCACTTCCCATCGTTTGAGGGCGCTGTCCACCGTGTTGACGAGGTCGGCGTCGTGCAGCGATCGCGCCGACAGATTCACTGAGATACGAACATCCATTCCTTTGCTCCGCCACACGGCGCACTGGCGCAGCGCCTCGTTCAGTACCCAGGTAGTGAGCGGTCTGATCAAGCCGGTTTCCTCGGCCAACGGCACGAAGCTCGCGGGCGGAGCAAAGCCGCTGTCGGGGTGTTCCCACCGAATGAGCGCTTCGACCTGAAGTCCGTTGTCGGTTCTGAAATCAATTTGGGGTTGGTAATGGAGCACCAATCCTCCATTTTCGATCGCCCGGCGCAAATCCCGCATCAGCTCGTGGCGAACCGGATTGGTGTCGTCCTGATCGGGCGAATAGACAACACATCCATTTCCAGTCCGTTTCGCGGCGTACATAGCGATGTCGGCACGGCGCATCAAGAGTGCCGCGTCCTGACCGTGATCGGGACACAGCGCGACGCCAACACTGATGCCGACGTAAAAATCTTGGCCTTCGATGGTAAAGGGCGCGTCGACCGTGGCAGCCAACTTTCGAGCAACGGCTGAGGCTTCGTCCACTCCGGCATTCGGGAGCAGCGCCGCGAACTCATCGCCGCCCAGCCGGGCAATCGTGTCGTCGCTGCGTAGGGCATAGGCCAGCCGTCGGCTCAGTTCCTCGAGCAGAGCGTCGCCGTAATGGTGCCCAAACGTGTCGTTCACTTCCTTGAACCGGTTGAGATCCATGAAGAGCAAAGCGATAGGCGTCCCATATTCCGCATGCCGAATCATCGCAGCATCGAGTCGGTCCCGCAGCAACGTTCGATTTGGAAGCCCGGTCAAGGCATCGTGCCGAGCTTGGTGCGCGAGACTCTCCTGCGCACGCTTTCGGTCGGTCACATCGCGCACCGAAGCCATGTAGCCATTCGGCTGCCCTTGCCCATCGACGATGCGTGCGACGCTCATTTCAGCCGGGAACGCACTCCCATCCTTGCGACGAGCCGGGTATTCCAGGCCCCGCACCACTCCGCCCTGCATGACAAGGTCGTTATTTCGCTTTGCCTGTTCGTAATACGAGGCCGTCACCAGGTGATACGCATCCAGACCAACCAGCTCGGGAGCTTCCTCATATCCGTGCAACTTCGCCGCGTGCCGGTTCGCCATGACGATTTTTCCTTCTAAATCGACCAATAGAATCCCGTCGGCGGACGTTTCGACTAGGCTGCGATAGCGCTGCTCGGTTTGACGCCGCTGCATCTCACTGACCTTATGGTCCGTCACATCCTGGATCTGGGCGATGAAGCACTTCGTTCCCCGCACCTGGTCCCAAATGGTCGAAAACGTGAGAGAAACCCAAATAATGCGGCCTTCTTTATGCACGTACCTCTGATCGATTCGGTAACTGTCGATCGCTTCCTCGAGCAGGGAAGCCATTCCCAGTACGCTCTCGTCCGAGTCGTCCGCATGGGAGAGATCCTGAACTGTCATACCAAGCAACTCGTCTTCGGTAAAGCCCGTCATCTCACACAGGGCGCGATTGACTTGGATCCAGGCCCCGTCACGGTCGACCAGCGCCATGCCGTTGGCCGCGTGATCGAAGGCACTCTTAAACTTTTCGCGACTTTCTTCCAGCGCGGCGTTCATCCCTTCCACTTCTTCGGCCCGCGCC
>DAINCT010000240.1:0-6292 GCA_036732245.1 Chloroflexota bacterium
GTCCAGGAAGTCAGACGGGCTGTATGCAGGCGATGTTGAACATCATCAATACCACGCGCTCCCAAGCGGGGTTGTACCCGCTCGTGTTGAACATGGTGCAATCAAACGGCACGTCGACCTGCGTCGGTTCGTACGGACACTCGCTCGCCATGGCGCAGAGTGGCAATATATGGCACACCAATTCGGCCTACCCGGCCGCATCGTTCCCCAACAACATCTGCGTAGCCACATCCTCAGCAGCGGAAAACGTGGGACAGTTCTCCAGCGGAAACGAACTGAACGACCTGCAGCAGATCCATAAACTGATGATGAATGAGCCACATGATGCCGCGACGTGCGCGAGTCAGATCAATCACGCCTGTAACCTTCTGAACGCGAAGCTCCATCAGGTTGGTATCGGAATTTACTACAACGCCGGTCGCACCTGGCTCACCGAGGATTTTCTGGGCTAGAGCGGCATTGTTCGCAGGAGCAAATTCCCCTGAGATATTCAAAGGAATAGATGCCGCTGGAGTGTCCGCTGGCCCACACCGGCGTGATCGCGTACGGCCCCACTGCCAGAACATCCGTGAACTGGAGCTCATCCGGTTCCAATGCGTCGAGGCCGGCCAGGACGCCGGGACGTCCCCACTCCCCCTGGCACACTGCGCACGGACATGCCCAGCGCAACTGAGGTGCGGTATACACGCTCTGGTGGCCGTCGGCCCACCCAATCGACACGGTCCCTAATGCGCGGTCGGCTTCTATCCCTACCGGTTCCGAGCTCAAACCGGGACCAGCAGATTCGAAACCAGCTGCGCAGCCGCCTCGTATCGTCCAAATGAAGGCACGATGTACAGTCCGGCGGTCGCGTCTCCGCAGCTCGCAATCATTTCTTCGGCGATCTGGATGCCCTCCCGGATGCCGTCCGCGCCGGCACGGTCCATGCGCTCCAGCACAGCGTCGGTGAGCTTCACGCCGGGCAGCTCGTTATGCAGAAACAGGGCGTGGCGATAACTCTGCAAAGGCAAGATCCCCATGATAATCGGCACGTCGATCGGCGCCGTAGCGTCCAATACGCGTTTGAAGAGTTCAGCATCGTAGACCGGTTGGGTCATTACGAAGTCGGCTCCGGCCTCGAGTTTCAGTCGAAAGCGTGACAACTCGAGGTCCAGATCTTCGGCCGTCGGGTTGAGGGCGCACCCGACCAGAAATCGAGTCGGCGCTCCGACGGAATTTCCTCCGATGTCGACTCCAGAATTCAACATCTTGATGATCCTGATGAGGCCAATAGAGTCAACATCATAGACCGCTTTCGATTGAGCGTAGTCGCCAATGCTTGGCGGATCACCCGTCAGAGCAAGGACGGTGCGCACGCCGAGCGCGTGAGCACCGATTAAATCCGATTGGATCGCCATCAGGTTTCGGTCGCGCGTCGTGAAGTGCAAGATGGTTTCGATCCCTACCCGCTGCTTGATCAGCACTGAACTGGCGACGGCGCTCATGCGCACGCGCGACATGGCACTGTCCAGCACGTTCACCGCATCGACGCCGGCATCCTTGAGTAAGCGCGCACCTGCGAGTGCCTTGGTGGGATTTGCTCCTCTGGGCGGTCGAATCTCCACGCTCAGCACGCGGCGTACGCCGAGTTTCTGCGCAAGTCCCGAAACGTCTGCGGCTTCGTCCCCTTCTATTTCCTGCTCATGGGCCCGGATCGCCTCCACGCGGGACGAAGCCGGCACATCTAAAGCGTCTCGAAGCACTCGAATGTGAAGCGGCGTAGTTCCACAGCATCCGCCGACCATAGCCACGCCCTCGTCGGCCATGCGGCGCGCCATTTCCGCCATATATTCGGGAGACGACAGGTAAATGACCCGATTCCCTTCCCGAGTGGGCCACCCTGCGTTCGGCATGGCGGAAACCGCCGGAGCCCCAGCGGCCAGCAACCGCTGTGACACTTCAAGCAGGGTATTGGAGCCGACACTACAATTCGCGCCGATCACGTCAACGTCGAGCTTCGTCAAGAGCTCCGTGACCTGCTCGGGCGAATATCCCTGTGGAGTCCGAAGATCCTCCGCGAAGGTCATTTGGGCGACCACCGGCAGATCGCACGCGTCGCGTACGGCTCGTAGTGCTTCCGCGATCTCCAGCAGATCACTGAACGTCTCCAGTACGAACAGGTCCACGCCTCCTTCGAGCAGGCCGGCAACCTGTTCCCGAAACGCCTCGTACACCTCATCGACCGTAGCGTGGCCGAAGGGCTGGAGAGCCCGCCCGGTGGGGCCAATCGAGCCGGCCACGAAGACCGCCTGACCGGAGATCTCGCGCGCGCCGCGCGCAATGCGCGCCCCTTTTTGATTGATCTCACGGACCCGGTCTTCAAGTCCGAATGTGCCCAGGCGATATCGGTTGGCTCCGAATGTATTGGTCTCTATGACCTCGGCGCCGGCCCGGATATAATCGCGATGAATTTGTTCGACGAGATTTGGGCCTTCCAGATTCTGCGCGTCGAAACAGCGGTCGGTCCCAACTCCGCGCTCGTAAAGCTGAGTACCCATGGCCCCGTCGGCCAGCAGGACACGCGGTTCCTGCAAGCGGGTTCGAAATGGATGTTGCATCTATGCCTCGGTTCGGATGTGCTGAATTCTAAGGAATGGCCTGTGCAGGCGTCCATCTCACGGCACGCCGGCGCCCGCACTCATCCACGCAATTGCTTTCCGTGGAGCTCGTATCGCGGGATAATCGCCGGTCAGAGTCGGAACAATCGCTTCCACCAGGGTACACCTGGCTGCTGGTCGGTCAGGAGCTTGATCTCCGACTCGCGCTCCTCCAGCTTGCTCTCAAGCCACCCGTTGCGCCCGGCCAGAGACAGCATCCCGGCACGCAATTCCTCGTGTCGCGCCGATAGCTCCGAATATTGCTCTTGCAGGAGACCAGCGCGTCCTGCTATTTCCGCCAGACGCGCCTGTTCGCCCAGTAAAGTGTCGATATCGATTCCCGCGTGCGGACGACTTTCGCCCGACTCCAATTCATCGGTGTCGATCCCCGCTGATCCGGGCCCAGCGGCATCCGGTGCAAGAGCACGGAGGGTCTCGCCCCCGCGTCCTCGACGGTTCACGGGACTAGTCATAAAAGGGGGTGCCTGATCACCGCGATCAAACTGATCACCCGAGTGATCACGCGAATCTTCGCCGGATTCGAGCATTCCGGTGGTTGACTGAAGATCGACGAAGTACTTGCCATTGACCAGTTGATGACGCAGACGCCCATCTTTGATGCGCCGTCGAACGGTGAGCTCAGAAACAGCCAGAGCCAATGCCGCCTCTCGAATGGTCATCCACTTCGTCTCTTGACTGGTCATGATTAGTCTCGCCTCCCGCCTATGCGCGCGTACACTATATCAAAGGACGCTCGGTTGACTCCCTGTCTCGTTCACGCGTATAGTACGGCGACGACCAGCCCGGCCGGAGCATGTCGTCCCACACCACCTCTTTGGAGCTCCACATTTGAAGGTATTTCGCTTTTTGCCTATTCCCGTCTTGATCGTACTCCTGGCGGGTTGCGGCGGACCGGACAAGGCTGCCCTGGCAAAACAAACCGTGAAAGACTACTGGACGGACGTGAATTCGGCGAAGATGGAAAGTGCGTACGCCCTCTTGACGCCCGGAATACAGCAAACGCGCCCCAAGGGGCAATTCAAGCAGGATATGTTCGCGTTCCTGGCCAACGTGGGAGCTGTTACCCCGACGGTCTCAAAGCCGACCGTGAACGGGGACCGGGCGGTCGTGCCGGTTTTTCTAACCTTTGTGAAGCAGCAGAAAACGCTGCAAGCGTACCAGCATCTTTACTGGTACAACGGGAATTGGCGCATCAGTGATGAAAATGGCGGCGTGTCCCAGCAGAAATAGGACGCGACGCGTCCTCGTAACGCTCCGGTGAGCGCTCGCCGGGTGACTGCGCCGTCCACGCGGGCTGGGAGGAGTACTCGCAGCGGTGTTGATCTGACGGGTTTACCGCGTCGGGCCATGCTGTGGATGCGCGGCTTTATCGGACGGCACATCTCCGTCCGTTGGAAGCTGACTTTATGGTACGGAGGGATGTGCCTCCTGGTTCTGGCCGTGGTCGGATTCGGCATGCGCCAGGCGCTGCACCAACAAATCAGCTCGACTATCGACTCCAACCTACGAGATACCGCGAACAAGATCCAGCAGTCGCTTGCACAGGTGGTACCGGGGAGTCGTGCCCCGCGGACCAATAATTGCAACACCATCCCATCGACGGTGTTACAGTACTGCCTTCAAATTCAGCAGAACCTTGACGAGCACTCGCAGGAACTCGTCGCGCCGGGACAGGTGCAGCAGATTTACCTGTACGTCTATCCAACCCTGCTTGCGAACCGCCCGCCGCCCGAGTTCGCGACCACTGCAACGTTGTTTCCGCGCGGGCACAACGAAGTAAAAGATGAAAGTTTGAGCCCCTTGCTTCTCCGCCTGGGACAGAGCGGCACGGCGACGTATGCCACGGCCGAGGTGAATGGCTCGTCATTGCGGGCCTATCTGGTCGCGCTGCGTCCTCCGCCCGACATCAGAGGAAAGGGCGCATTTGAAACTTTAGAGGTCTTTCAAAATACGGGGACGTATAACAGTATCGAGCGCACATTCGACCTCATTTTGCTGCTTGGAATTCCACTCGGACTGTTCGTGGCGCTCGCGGCCGGATGGTGGATCGCACGTGCCGCCCTGCGACCCATCGAGCGCATTTCTCGGACGGTGCAAAGCATCGGCGAGTCGCGCGATTTGAGTCGCCGCTTGCGATTCGTGGGACCAAGCGACGAAGTCGGGCGTCTGGCCGTCACGTTTGACGGCATGATGGGAAGGCTGGAGCGAGCATTTGAGACGCAGAAGCGGTTTGTCGCCGACGCATCACACGAACTGCGCACGCCGCTCACAGCGATCCGCGGCAACGCCGACTTGATGGCACTCGCCCCGCCGGAGGAACGAGACGTGTGTCTGGCCGCCATCCGCCGAGAGGCAGAGCGCATGACCCGACTGGTGAGTGATCTCCTCTTGCTGGCCGAGGCCGACGTCGAAACACACCCGCTTCAACTACAAGACGCGGATCTCGACGAGATCCTGCTCGAGGTGCATCATTCAGCAACTGTCCTGGCCGATGGCAAAGTGAGCGTGGTGCTCGAGCGGGCGGACCCGATGCGCATGTCCGTGGACCCCGACAGAGTACAGCAACTGCTTTTGAACCTGGTGGATAATGCCGTCAAATTCACACCCCCGGGCGGGACCGTGACGCTCAGTCTGCGTGCCGACGGGGCCGGGGCGACGATTGAGGTATCCGACAGTGGGGTGGGCATACCGCCGGAGGCCCAACGCTCAATCTTTGAGCGCTTCTACCGAGTTGAAGAATCGCGTACCACGCGCGGCAGCGGTCTCGGACTCGCCATCTGCTCGTGGATTGTGGCCGCTCATGGTGGTACTATTTCGGTGCGTAGCCAACCCGGAATGGGCAGCACCTTCGCGATCCAACTGCCGTATCCGCCCGGCGACGATAATGTGAGTTCAGGCGCGGGCAACTCCCGGCGGAATACTCGTCGACTACTCACCTGACTGATCACTTCTTCGACTACTCACCTGGAAAGGCTCCATGCATAAGCAGGCGTTCATTCTGTCCCTTGCGCTGTTCACTCCTGCGATAAGCACCGCTACCGCTGCCGGTGCGCAGCCGCGCCGGTCGATCACGCATTCGGGACTGACCCGCGGAACCGTGCTGGCCGGGCGGATGGAAGCTGCCCTGAATAAGCAAAGCCACATTGAAGTGCGAGGTCACCTGGATGGACCGGGTACTCAATCCGTGAAGTACCTGGTGCGGTACGAGGCAAAGGCCCGCGAGTACATGCAAGAGACGGGTGGCATGTGGAATCAGGTGCAGGTGGGTCATGAGCGCGTGCAGGCTTTCCGCGCCATCACAGTGGGGAAGACGGTGTATAGCTCGACTGACGGCAAGCACTGGCTGCGGGGCGCGCGACTTGTTCCGCCCTCGGCCCTCGACGCGATCAGCATCAATCCGGCCATGGCTCCTTGCTGCGTGTCGGGAAGAACCGTCAGCACTCAGGTGACCGCCGTGGGCGTCCAATCCTCACAATTCGGAAAGGTCTTTGCCCTGAAGTACCGCACGATGTCGATCAACGCATCTATACAGGGAACGATTCTGCTCGACGCGCGCACGTTCTTGCCGCGTCGATACACCGAATACTGCCAGTCCTTGGGACTGGCAGGCACCTTCGACCTCACATATGGCGGGG
>DAINCT010000241.1:0-6290 GCA_036732245.1 Chloroflexota bacterium
GTGCCGTAACCGAACCAACGACGGCCCTGCGCAGGCCGGTAGCTGATGCCCCCAAACTCCGTCAGAGCGACTGGCACCTCTGATCGTCCCGTACCTGGTAAGGTGACGAACCGGTCGCTGGGCTGAACTTCGCTCATGGTGCGCACGATGGCCTCGCTACTCCCGTAGCGCTGGCGAATCGAGTCCCCGTCGAAGGTGTAATCGTGAATACCAAAGAGGTCGCCTACCAAGTATTCCCAGCCGTCGTTCGCGATGACCGGGCGCGTCGGGTCGAGGGTTTTCGTGAGGTGGTATAGAGCCTGGACCAGCGATTGTTGAGCGGGATCGCGCAGGAGATTTGGCACTCCCCAACTCTCGTTGAGGGGAACCCATGCCACGATGCAAGGGTGGCTCGCGTCACGGCGAATCACCTCCATCCACTCTCTGGTGACCCGTTCGACACTCGTACGGTTGAAGACGTATGCGTTCGCCATCTCCCCCCACGCGAGGAGCCCGAGACGATCGCACCAGTACAGGAAGCGAGGATCCTCGACCTTCTGATGGATGCGAACACCGTTGAATCCTAGCTCTTTGACTAGCTGAACCTCTGCACGAAGTGCCTCGTCACTCGGCGCAGCGAGGTGAGTTTCCGGCCAATAGCCCTGGTCGAGCACCATACGCAGGTAGTAGGGACGTCCATTCAGCAGAAAGCGCCCGCCCTCTGTCCCGGTACTGCGCAGGCCGGCGTAGCTCGTCAACTCGTCCAGTACATCTCCGTCCGCATTCAGCACGGTGAGGTGGGCGTCGATCAGATTTGGGTGTCCCGGCGACCACAATATTTGTTCCCGACTCATGGTCAAGCTACCGAGATCCAGCGACATTTCTCGCTGGACCTCGCAGCCGTAGATGGTAAGCACATCGTCAACCAACACTACGTCGTGCAAGATCAGCCGCACGTGAAGCCGCACCACCGCTTCGTCCCCTGGCGACAAAGTGACCGCCATACCAAGCACTCCTCGGTCGATATCGGGAGTCCATCGAACACTCGTAATAAAGGCCGAGGGATGGATCTCGACCCAGACAGGTTGCCAGATACCGGTCGTGCGTTCGTACCAGATATCGTGCGGTTTCTCGTGCCAGTCCTGTTTACCGCGTGGTTGTGCCAGGTCGCCGGCATAGTCCTCCACTCGAACAGCCACGACCTGGTCATCCCCGGGACTGAGGGCGTCCGTTATCTCCGCCGAAAACGGCGTCTGGCCGCCCTCGTGCTGGACGACGAGGTTTCCGTTGACCCATACACTGGCTCGATAGTCCACCGCGCCAAAGTGGAGAACAACACGTTCGTGCGCCCGCTCAATCGGGATCTGGAACGTTCGGCGATACCATACGACGGAATGAAACGAAGGATCATGGATGCCACTCGCCGGTGATTCGGGCGGAAAAGGCACTTCGATCGTTCTTAAAAACACGTCTTCAACTTGCTGCCAGCATTCGCTTAGCCCGCGATCTTCGTCGTCATAGGCGAACCCCCATGGCCCCCGCAGATCGATCCACGAGGCGCGCGCGAGTTGGGGGTTCGGATGAAGCATCAGTTCCGAGGACCTCATTGCATTTCACTCCTCCATCAAGCGTTTCAGTATATGAGGCGGCACGATCCGACCATCCGCTTCAGAAACTCGCCGGAGGTCGCCCGACGGCCCCGCTCCCTCGATGGTGCCCCGGCCCATCCACACGCCAACCGTCGTAGCGTCGGCCCTCGTGGCCGACCTCGTTCATGGACAGTACACAGCAGAGATCGACCCGCACGTTGCGGGCCGATCTCTGCTTATAAAGGAAGTGAGGTGATCGACGCGAAAGCCGATCGTTAGGCGGGCAGCTCTCCGAGGTGAGCCTGAACCGTGAGAGTGCTACCGTTGCGGTCGACTTTCAGCGTGATCGACTGACCCGGCTTCTTCTGTGCCAGCACCGTCAAGAGATCGCTCGCGTTGGTCACTGTCGTTCCGTCGGCCTGGGTGATGACGTCGCCCTGCTGAAGCCCTGCTTTCGCCGCTGGGCCGCTGCTTGACAGCTGTTGGATCAATGCGCCGGATGCGCTCGGCGTGGAATTGTTGGGACCAAATCCACCGAATCCGGAGGATGCCTGGGCTGAGGAATCGGCCGGCGAGATGCCGAGGTAGGCTCGATCGGTGTGCGTGACCTTGCCGGAGGCGATGATCTGATTGGCCACGAAGGTCACCCGCTCACTGGGAATCGCAAATCCGATGTTCTGAGCGGTGCTCCCGTCCTGCGTGGTGGTTTGCTGCAATGTAGGAATTCCGACAACAATCCCATTGAGTGTGACCAGGGCCCCGCCCGAGTTGCCGGGATTGATTGGAGCAGAGGTCTGCAGCGCATCGGGCAGGTAGGCGCCGTTCGGCTCCTGCTCCACACGATGGATACCGCTAATGAGTCCGAATGCCACACTCTGCTTCAATCCGAGAGGGCTGCCGACCGCGAGCACCGACTGAGCTACCTTGTATCCACCGGCAGATGCGAATTGCGCCGGTGTCAGGTTGGTCGCCGAGGTATGAATGACCGCCAGGTCGTCCGCTGCGTCGGTGCCAACCACGGTTGCGCTAAAGACGCGTCCGTCGTTGAGCGTCACGCTCAACTTCGAGGCGCCGCTCACCACGTGATAGTTGGTCACTATGTCGCCTTTACTGTCATACACCACACCCGAGCCCGTGCCCACACCGGGATTGACCACATAGACAATGGACGGCGCGGCCACGGCGTACGCGTGCTCGGTTGCGGCGTCGATCGCGGATGAACTGAGCGCGGCGGTCGTCGATGTGAAAGCCGCCGCGTCGGCGGCGGTCGGGGCGGAAGGCGGCGTGGCCGCTGCCGCCGGTGTGCGTCCGCCTGGATTAAACATGCGATCTCCCAGCGCTCCCAGGGCTAGCAGCCCGACCGCCAGTATCACCAAAAACAATCGTTTCATGCTTGTATTCCTTCGCCTGTTGCTGAGTGGGTTGGTCCGGTCTACCCCAGGTCGACCCGGCAACCTCTCTATCCATAGTGCTACGACAGCATGTGAACTTCGTTTGAGCACGATGTGAAAACTCTCACAATCGTGCTCGAGGTGTTCCCATACACTTCTAATATGTGACGCATATAGTTCACATGGTGGTCGAAAACGCTAGAAAAAGGGAATCGATGCACATCCTGGTCGTGGAGGATGAGGAACGTCTGGCTGCCCTCGTGCGCCGGGTTTTGGTGGAGGAGCGGCACGCGGTCGACGTTGCTCACGATGGAGATACTGGGCTCGACCTGGCCGACAGTGACACGTATGACCTCGTCATTCTTGACGTTATGCTTCCCGGGATGGACGGCTTCGAGGTCTGTCGACAGATGCGCGCGGATGGAGTGGAAACACCCGTACTCATGCTCACCGCTCGCGGCGCCGTCGATGATCGCGTCGCCGGTCTCAACGTGGGCGCCGACGATTATCTGGTCAAACCGTTTGCGCTGGAAGAATTGCTGGCAAGAGTCAACGCCCTCTTGCGACGCCGCAAGGGATCGTTGGAAACCTCCACCGAATTGCGTGCCAAAGACCTGACCTTGGACCTGGTGCGCCACGAGGTGCGGCGAGGCAACCGGATCATCGAATTGACCGCCAAAGAATTTGCCCTCCTCGAGTACCTCATGCGCCATCCCGGACAGGTCCTCACCCGTACTCAAATCACCGATCATGTGTGGCGCTATGATATCGACGCTCTGTCGAACGTAGTCGACACCTATATCCATTACGTGCGCGATAAGGTCGATAGAGGACATAGTTCTCCGCTCATCAAGACGGTCAGGGGGGTCGGATACAAGATCGACGCATGATCTCAGTTCCCCGCACTCTGCGCCGCTTCTGGAACCTCGCATCGCCACGGGCACCGGAACCGTCGACGGCACTGTTCCAGCGAATTCGATTGCGCCTCACCATCTGGTATACGGCCATCCTGGCGGCAACCTTATTGATACTGGGCATCGCGCTGTATGGCGAAGTGCGAACGAATCTGCTGGGGCCGGTGGACTCAGGTCTCCGAAACGCCGCCCAATCCAAAGCGCAGGATTGGCTCATATTTCCGGACGCTCCTTGTCGCGGCGGTCCAGGCGCCGGTGCGCTCCTTACGGCGTGCTTCGATCCCAACGGCAACATTGTCGGAATCAACAATATCGCTGCACAGTTTCCCGACTTCACCCAACGCTCCATCGTAGCGGCCGCGCTGCGCTCCGGCTCGGCGACCGATACAGTCGTCGTTCGACAGCTGGGCAGTGTGGAGCGGTATTCGCTGCGTGTGGCCGATCCGCAGACGGGTCAGGCCGTGGGCGTGGTGGAGGTCGGGGCCCTGGTCAGCGATCGGCTCAATGCCTTGCAGACGCTCCTCACGTACTTACTGCTATTCGGCTTGCTTGGTCTGGCCTGTGCCGCGGCCGGCGGACTCTTCCTGGCGGGACGATCGCTGCTGCCTGCCCGCTTGGCGTACGTGCGCCAGCGGGACTTCATCTCCGATGCTTCCCACGAATTGCGGACACCGCTAACCTTATTGCGCGCCGACGCCGACGTGTTGTTGCGTGATCGAAAAAACTTGCAACCCGATCAGGCGGCTATGCTCGAAGACATCGTGCTGGAGGCGGCTCACATGAGTTCGCTGGCGAATAACATGCTCGACCTGGCACGACTGGACGCGGGACAGGAGCACATCGAAGAGGATGTGGTCGATCTCTCGGAGCTCGCGCGGCAAATCGCTCGCCGTGCGTTGAACCTGGCGTCGGCCGCGGACGTTTCCATTCGGGCAGATGTCGGGGAGCCGGTTCTGGTGGTGGGAGACCAGACGTTGATCGAGCGGGTGGCCCTGATCCTCCTGGACAACGCCCTCAAGTACAACGCTCCGCAAGGTGAAGTATTGCTGCGCGTTCGACGCGAGGGCCCGTCTGCGATCTTCGAAGTGCACGATACCGGCATCGGGATCGCGCCCGAGCACCTCCCACGTATGGGAGAGCGGTTCTTCCGGGTAGATAAGGCGCGGTCTCGCGCCAGCGGTGGCGCGGGCCTGGGAGTCGCCATCGCTCAGTCCATCGCGCTGCGGCTCGGGGGCTCATTGCGCCTCACCAGCGAACAGGGGAAGGGCACCGTTGCGGCTCTCTACCTGCCGTCTGCGGACGCGTCGCGTGGTGCTCCTGCTTAGAACCCTCTCAGGATTAGATTTGACATTCGCACGTGATTTCGGTTACGGTTGTAAAGGTGATTGCCTGGTTTGGCTGGCTCCTCTGATTGCACAACGTAGTCTTCCAGCTCTGTCCATGCCTGAACTAAAAGAGATGGAAGACATGACCTATGCAGAAAGAACCCTGACCTGTACCCAGTGCGGAAACGGGTTCGTTTTCAGTGTGGAGGACCAAGAGTTCCACGCTGGCCGCGGCTACCAGGATCCGAAACGTTGCCCCTCCTGTCGCGCTGAGCGACGTGCGAGCCAGGGCGGCGGATACGGCGGCGGTAGCTCGTACGGTGGAGGCGGCGGTGGCGGTGGCGGAAGCTACGACCGACCGCAGCGCCAGATGTACTCTGCGACTTGTGCGCAGTGTGGCAAAGAAGCCATGGTACCGTTCGAGCCCCGCGGCGACAAGCCCGTGTACTGCTCGGACTGCTACAAGCCGGCTCCGCGATCGTCCAGCTGGTAGTCCCTACCTTCGCTGAATAGGCGACGGCCTCTCCCCTGGAGAGGCCGTTTTTCATGCGTGGACCTCGACCGAACGAGCATGCATCGCGCTGTACCCGCCCTGGCCGCAGGGTACACAATTGCTGCGTATCCTGCGTACGACCCGTGGACAAGACATAGGCAGCTCCGTCCGTTCCGGCAGCGGACAGAGACGTAGGCCGGTCGCTCCGTCGCCGGCTCGCTCGTGGTAATTCAACGTTTTCCCAGACAACCATAAAACGGTAGGAGGTCAGAAATGAACGACCGAAATAGGCGCGGACCCCAGCGTAAGTCCGACAATAATGGACCGCTCTTTTGCAGCCGGTGTGGCGGAGCCTTGATGGCCCAGAACACCTTTAGCCCGACCAACGTTTGCCGCTGCAAAAAGGTAGCCGCTCCCGCCTCGAAGGATGTCGCTCATACTCCCGAGGATCCTTCCACCGTCAAGGAAGCAGCTCCTACCGCCTAGTGCACGACCACGCCGCATGATGTGCAATGGTGCTGGCACGAAGCGCATCCCCGCACACCTTCGGTAGGGTCCGTTCGCGGTAGGGCCCGTTCGCGGTAGGGCCGCCCCGCGAA
>DAINCT010000242.1:0-6283 GCA_036732245.1 Chloroflexota bacterium
GACTTACGCCGTGGACCACTAAGCCTACTTGTACGGCCCCAGCTTGGCTGCCGCCTGCTCGGCGAAGTGGGTGTCGACGACTTTGCTGAAGTCGAGCCTGGTTTTCTGTGTGCCGGTTGACAAGAAGAAATCCTGCTGATCGTTCAGGCTCTGCAGGCGCAGCTTGCCGGCGCCACCGTTTCGAGCGCTTGGCCGAGCTCCTGGGCCACCTCCCGCTCCACCACCGTGTCCTTGAAGAAGTCCGGGTTAACGCCCGTGTGCAGCCGCGCCGCGTTGGAGAACGTGAACTCACGCAAATCCTGGTCCGTCAGAAAACCCTTCTCCACCATCTCGTACGCCTCCGGCACCACCTCAGTGAAGTCCGGCACGTCGAAGTGCGAGAAGTCCGAGCTGAAGACCGGGTGCAGGCGCGCGCCGAGCCTGGGATCGAAGGCCCACATAGTCGCCTTGTCGTCGGCCTCGCAGCCGAAGTAGAAGTTGCCGGCGTACGCCGAACGGATGTCCTCCTTGCTGTTCACACCTGAGGCTTCGAAGTCGTCGAAGACATCCTGTTGCTCGAGCTCCTCGAGGCTGCGCTCGGGGCGGAAGGCGTCCAGGTTGTTCATGAGCGCGTCCGCATTGGCTTTCAGCCGCTCGTCGCCGTACCGATCGATAAGCTCGCGCAGCTTGCCACGGTCGGTGCTGGTGGGGTACTGCAGCCCGGCCTTGCGGCGCTTCTCCCAGTGCTCGATCAGGTCCAGGTGCAGCTGGCAAGCCCAGCTCACGCCGCCCTCCATGAAGCCGAAGGGCAGGGTTGGATAGCGCCGAACCAGGCCCCCCAGGAAGACTCCCCGGGCGAAAGCGTGGTTGGAGTCGGCGAAATGGCCGATGTGGTTGTAGGTGAAGTTGTTGATGGACGCCCGCGCCGCCCACCTGGGGCTGCCGGCGTGCTGCGTCACCGCGACGCCCAGGTCCACGCATTTTTGCCACAGCGGATCGTAGTCGTAGGGGCTGTCCAGCGCGATGTTGTCGCAATACCAGGCAGCCTTCTGCGAGTCGATGCCTTCAGCCGCCGCCGGGATCGGCCGCTCGATGTTGCCGCGCAGCATCATCACCTTGAGCCCCAGCTGGACAACAGCGTATTCCAGCTCCTCGAGCGCGTCCTCCGGCGTGCGGCAGGGGATGATCGCGGCCGGCGCGAACCGGGCGGCGTAGGGCGCGAACATGTCGGCCGTCATCATGTTGTAGGCGCGCGCCGCCGCCTTGTGCAGGTCGTTCTGCGGGATGCCGCTGATGGTCAGACCGAAGCTCGGATAGATCACCGCGAAGTCGATGCCCAGCTCCGGCAGCCGCTCGTTGAGCAGCTTGGGCAGCAGCGCCGTGGCCTTGTCGTAGGTGTTGCTGGTGACGCCCCACCAGATCGCCCGCCGCAGCCGCTTGTGCTGCCGTTCCTCCCAGCCCACCCTGTACCACTCGTCGCTGCGCTGCCACAACTCACGTATGCGGTCCACCGCGCCCGGACCCGCCACCTCGCTCAGATACTCCAAAAACACGGGTACCGGCTCGATCCAGTGTCCGTCGCCGTCGATGACCGGATGCCCCAACTGTGCGCGAATCCGTGCAGGCTGGTTGCTCATGATCGTTGCCGCTCCTCAGGCGTGCAGAATGTCCAGCAGTATACTCGCGCCCACGTGGCCCCCGACGCCGACGTGCGCGGAGAGCCGACCGAGAGGCGCCGCTAAACTTCGCCCATGGCCATCGCGTTCAAGCATCTTGCCAAGAGGCCGGATGGCCGGACACATATCGCCGGCCGCCGCCTTACCCCCTATGACATGCTCTGCCAGCGCGAGCTGGGCGAGACTCCTGAGACCCTAGCCGAGGAGTACGACTTGCCTCTAGCGGCCGTCTACGAAGCGCTCGCCTATGCCTTCGACAATCCAGACGAGATGGAGCGCATCCGAGAGGCTGACAACGCTGCCTCGCGAGAGGTTCTTCTGGCAATACCCGAGCACCTGCGCCGTGGTATCCCTATTCCTTGACGAGAACCTCGCCAAGAATCGGATAGCCCGCCAGCTCCGAGCGGCGGGCTTCTCGATTTTTACGCCTCAGGAAACCGCGACCCGGACGCTTGACGACCCGCCCATCCTCGAAGCTGCCACTCAGCTGAGTGCGGTCGTCGTCACCTATAACCGGGGCGATTTCAAATCGCTCCACGGCGAATGGCGGGCGCTTGGGCGGAATCATGCAGGCATCCTCATGAGCCAGGAACTCTCGCCTGGCGAGCTGTTCACGCGTCTCGAACGCGCCGCGCGCCTCCTCACTCCGGGGACCGTCCACAATCAGCTGATGGAGCTGTCGCTATTCGATACCGAGGAGCACGCTCAGTCTTACGTCATCAGCCTGCGTCCATCGCCTTAGGCACCGCTTAGCGCCGGAACAGCAAAGCGAGGAACGTCAGCGCGACCATGCCCCCGATGCTCGGCACGATGAAGCGGTAGGTCGCGGTCCACGTGCGCCCTTTGCGGTTTGGGTCCGCCCAATAACGCGCCCACTCCAGCGTAATACCAATTGGCTCGCCCAGGAAAAGAGGCTGCGACGCCCGCCGGTGTGCCGGGATCTCGGCGTGACACACGTTCATCCCGTGCCTACCGAGATTACGGAAGGCGAGCGGCAGTTGCGCGCCGCCGTCCTGGCTGACGACGTCAGCGCACTCGACCGTCTCCTGGCCGACGACCTTATCGTCGTCGATCCTAACGGCCGGGTCGTCGATAAGCAGATGTACCTGGAACCACATCGGACCGGTGCGCTGCGGATCACCGCTCTCGATTCTTCGGACATGCGGGTGCTAGCCGCGGGCGACGGCGCCTGGATCGTCGTCGTGCGGGCCGACCTGTCCGGAACCCACCAGGGTGCGCCCTTCTCCAGCCAAAATGGCGGCCAATGTCTGGCTGGCGCTCTCCAAAGCGACGCGAGCCTCTCGTATCCCCGGTTTCTCTTTGAGAGCCGGCATTATGACGAACAATGAGTCGAAATCGTTGAACGCCCTAGCAATCTTGTCCTGGACGCGCGCTAGGTAGTATTCCTCCCACGTATCAGCCTCTCGTGGCGGAACCTCGGGAAAGATGTAGATGGCAGAGATGAGTCCACCTACGCGGTATCTCGCTGTCCCAATGATTTTCCCGACAATCCTGTCGGCGATATCCCTGACCCATGAAGCGTCATCCCAAAATCTAGGATCACGGTCCGCCATCATCGTCTGGACGGAAATGTGACCATGCCGCTCACGGACTCGCCCGATACTGGGGCCCAAACCTCCCACGTACATAAACACGCGGTCGCCCGGATGCCAACTGGAATCGGGATCCACAATGATGAGCTCTTCGGTTCCGTTGACTCTGGAAGTCGCGACTGCGAATGTTCGCGGCGAGATGTTGGGATCCTGAACATTCACTCGACTACGTTGGGCGGCGGGATTTCCATAGTCCGACCAACTCCAGACCTCAATGTCAGTCGAATGGTCCGGGGCCCACAGTTTCTCGAAGGTCACCCCTAATGCGCCTGCGATCCTGTATTCCAATATCTCGTTGTGCTCATCGCCGGCGAGTAGTTGCTTGAGCGTCTCCACCCGAACCCTGGCCTTTTCGGCCAGCCCGCGAATATCCAACTCCAGCTCCGACATTTTGTCGTGAATGAATTGGATGCTGTCAGTCTGAAGCTGCACGCCAGGCTCGAGCTCCAGCAGAGACTCCACCTCGTGATACGGAGGATTCAGTTCAAGCGAAAGATCAGATGAAGGCAGTGAGTCCTCGTCTTGACTTTCCCGAGCGAGATGTTCCCGGGCGCTCAGTATCAACTCAGTGATGCCGCGAAAACCCAATCCCCGAGCCAGGCTCTCCTGGAGTTCCTCGCTATCCGTCCCAAGCCCATCTTCCAAAAGACCGAGGTATGTCGCCGAGATCCGGTGCCCCATATGGTCAACCACGTCTTCGCGGGAGAGACCCAAGGCTCCCCTCCGCTGCCGAAGAAACGCCGCAATCGACGGCCAGTCAATCGCACCTCCGTCGCCCATGCCGGGTGGGTTTAGTAGCTCCACAGGCTGGATGTCGAGAACTTCGCATAGCTGGAGCCTCAACTTGGCACCCATTGGCCGTCCACCGCGGAGGACATTGGACAGGTAGTTCTCGTTCACGCCAGCTCTTTTGGCGAGCTCGCGTTGGCTAGGGATTCGGCGATCCATCATTCGGGCGTCGACGAATCGTTTGAGGGCGGCTTCCATATTCCCTAACACTATAGCTTTGTGCAAATAGAAAAGTCATCAAATCGTTGCATCGTATGTCTTTTAATGTTAGTGTTTGGGAAGCCATGAGCTCGTCACCTCACACCCGTTTGCCGCCCCCCGCGCACGACGAGCCGAGAATTCAGTCATAGAACCCACCGATCGGCCTGCGAGCAGGGGTCGAGCGTCAGAACGGGCGTGGATGAGAACCGTGCTCACCGTGTGGTGGATGTGTATCGTCACTGTCTTTGTAATCGCGCTTCTACTTTCCCCCTCATTCGTGGGAGGAATGGGACCGCTAATTCCGGCCCTGATGACCGTGCTGTCAGCGTTTGGCGCGCGAATTTTGGCCTTCTATTTTCCGGTGGCTAGGCGTGGAACCTGGCAGCAAGCCGCCGCAAGTTCACTCGCCCTTCTAAGCACAGTCAGATCGCTCGCTTCCGGACGAACAAGCAGCCAAGTGAGTCCCGCGGCCAAAGAACCTAGCAAGGGGCTCTTAGCCGCCCGCTAGATCCAGTCGTGCCTTTGTGGACATTGTGGGGCGCGTCGGGGGCAGCGTCTGCCCCGACGTTTCCAAGCCTCAGCCCGAAACTCAACGATCTGCGCCATAGTGCCGGTCTACTCCTCTTTGAAAGAGAGACCAAGTGAACCGCCCCGAGTCTTGTAGAGGCTCGAATTATTCGCATCCAGCCAACAACGCTGGCCCCCTTTCCTTGGCTCAGTCTCCCCCTAAAACCGCCCATCCTCATACAGCCGCGGCGCTTGCATCAGCACCCCCGCCGGCTCCGGCCCACCCCGCGCTGCCGCCCGCACACACAACCCCAGCGACACCACGAAGTCGTCGTGCCCCTCCCGCGCATCCACATACCAGTTCATCGCCGCCCCCATCCCCCTCGCCATCGCGTACCGGCACTGCCCCACCTCCGCCCAGAACTCCCGGCACTCCGCTGACCCGTCGTCCGCGTACATCCTCACCCGCCCGCCGTTCACCGCCGCCAGCAGCTCGTAGCCCATCTCCGATTTCAGCGGCCGCGTGAACTGCACCGCCTCCACCCGGCTCCGAAAAGCTCGCGCCAGCCACGACGCCACCCCCGCGCCTACCCCCGTCGCGTCCACACACACGTACGAGCACGACTCCAGCAGCGACCGTAGCGCCGTGTACTGCGTCGCGTGGTCCCGCCCCGTCCACCACTGCTGCTCCACGATCTCGATCAGCGGCTCTCCCAACAGCTCCTCCGGCCGCGTCACCCGCGCGATCGTCACCACCGTCGAGTCCCGCCGTGGCAGCCGCGACCGCACCTGGTCGTCCGGCCCCACCTCGCTCTCGCCCGCCACGTCCACGCCTGCTACGTACACCCCGTCCTCCTCCTCGCCCGAAAAGCCGCGCTCGTGCGAGCCCTTCACCAGCGCCAGCGACGACGCTGAGAACAGCCGCCCACCCTGCTCCACCGCCTCCAGCAGGTATTGCGTCTTGATCGCCGGATGGTCCGCGCCCAGCCGCCGAATCTCGCCCGAAACGAAGGCCGCGTACGCCGACGATAGCTCCCCCAGCACCGTCCACGGGTACTCGAAATGGGCCTCCGGATCCTCACGCAAGTTGACAGAGCGCTGCCGCGCCAGCAGCGTGTCCTCGCTCCGAGCCGTCCCATACAGCACTGTCGTCACGTTGCCAGTCGAGCCCATCGGCCGGAAGTCCCGCGCGTACTTCTCTTCCGACACGTCCTGCGCCTCGTCAATCTCCAGCAGCAGGCTCGCCGTCGCCCCCACCACGTTCGCCGACTCGTCCGCCGACAGGAACTGCACCGCCGCCTCGCCCATCTCCACCGTGTAGCCGAACTGCGTCCGCCAAGCCGGCCGCCCGGGGATGCGCGAAAGTACCCGCTCCAGGCGCTTCTTACTCTCCACCAGCTGCGGCTTAAACGTCGGCGCCGCCTTGATGATCTGCCCGCCCCGGCTCTGGTGCATGTACAACAGGTAAGCCTCGAGCTGCGCCGACAGCTCGTTCTTGCCCATCTGCCGCGCCATCAT
>DAINCT010000243.1:0-6244 GCA_036732245.1 Chloroflexota bacterium
CTTCTTCAAGCGTTTCGAGCAGTTTCGCAGCGATCAACTGTCAAGCCAACTCACTCAATACCAACAAGAACTGCAGACGCTCAACGCGAATCCGACCAAAAACGCGGCGCAGATCGCGCAGGCTAACGCGCAGATTAGCAGCATCGAACAGTCGCAGGGCACGATCAGCCAGGCATCTCTGCAGCTACTCCTCGACGATCAGACGATGCTGCAGCGCGCGCATATCGTGGGCGTAACCGCAACGCCGAAAGAGGTCAACGCCCAGATCGTGGTTGCCGAGAAGAATGCGGGCGGAAAGTTGCACTTCCAGCAGTTCCTGCAGACTTCGAATCTTTCGCTCGACGAGTTTAAGATGCTCGTCACAGGCGACATCCTGCGAACGAGTCTCTCGAAAAAGTTGGCTGCCGGCGTGAATCCGTACGAGATCAAGGTGCGCGCCAGCCACATTCTCGTTGCGACCAAGCAAAAGGCGCTGGCGGAAAAGATACTGGCCGAAGCAAAGGCAGGCGCGAACTTCGCCGCTCTCGCCAAGAAGTACTCGACCGACACCGGAAGTAAGACCAAGGGCGGCGATCTCGGCTACTTCGGGCACGGCACGATGGTGGCGCCGTTCGACAAGGCCGCCTTCTCCATGAAAGTCGGCGAGATCCGGCTCGTCCAGAGCCAGTACGGCTGGCACATCATCAAGCTGACGGGTCGCCAGCGAATGCACATGACGAGTTCAGAATTGCAGACGGCTCAGTCATCAGCCCTGCAGACATGGCTCGCCAAACAGCAGGGCATCCTGCACGTGCAGCGCTTTGTCGCGCTGAACCAGTTGCCAGGCGTCGTGACGACTCCAACGGTCGCGGTCTCGCAGCCCGCCGTGGTCCCGACCACGGCCCCACTCCAGCTTCCCACGGCAAAGCCGGCCGCTACCAAGAAGCCGTAGTACAAGACTGATTCGGAGAGGGATGGTGTCTTCCAACATCCCTCTCTTTCAATTTGACGCCCGACAGGGCCGCACCTATACTTAGCTACGCTAGGTAGTAGTGATACTAGGTACTCGGAGTTGCGTTCATGAAGCGGCGCTCAGCTTTTCGCGAATTACTTGAAACGGCCGTCCTGACGATCGCCATTTTCCTGGTGGTACGGGTCGCCCTGCAGAACTTCAAGGTCGAGGGGGACTCGATGTTTCCCAACCTGCACAACGGCGAATACATTCTCGTCAACAAAGTGGACTACATGATTAGTTCGCCACACCGAGGCGACATCATTGTCTTTCATGCCGTCCAGGCGGGCCAGCCGGATAAAGATTTCATCAAGCGGGTGGTCGGACTTCCCGGTGAAACCGTGGCCGTGCACAACGACGCGGTATACATCAACAACCACAGGTTGAACGAGCAGTACATCGATGCGGCGCACCGGCCGCTGTACACCGAGAGCCCGACGAAAGTTCCGAACAATGAATACTTCGTGCTAGGAGATAATCGGAATAACAGTCAGGACTCGCATCTCTGGGGCATGCTTTCGAAGCAGTACATCATTGGCAAAGCATGGGTCTCATACTGGCCGCCGCAGCAGCTTCATGTCTTTGACGGAGCGCCGACGGGGCACCTGACTCTGGGGACGGGGGCGGTCAATGGCTAGCTACTCCAAGGAGTTACTCAAAGGAGCGGCCGATACGTTGGTGCTCTCCTCATTTCGGGACGGGGAAAAGTACGGGTACCAGGTTGTCAAGGAACTCGAGCTGCGCAGCGAAGGTTTTTTTCGGCTGAAAGAGGGGACTCTGTATCCCATCCTGCACCGCCTTGAAACTCAGGGTTTACTGGCCGCACGCTGGCAAACGATGCCCAATGGAAGCGAGCGCCGGTACTACGCTCTGACCTTGAAAGGCGAGCGTTCGCTATCTGATAAGCTTACCGAGTGGCAATCTTTCGTACAGGCCGTGGGCCGAGTAACAGGTGCGCCGGTACTCGATTGGACCGAGGCATAGCGTCGATGTCGCGTGACGTCATCGACCAGTGGAGCCGGTCGCTGCGCGTGCCGAGGCGGCGCCGACGCGCCATCACTTTGGAGCTGCGTTCGCACCTACAGGAAGCACAAGAGGAGCTCGTCAGGGTAGGTTGGAACCCTGAAGACGCCGCCCGTGAGAGCTTGCATCGTCTAGGGGATCCGGCGGAAATTGTCGAGGCCTTTGAACAGGTGTACCGCCCGTCCAGGCGAAAGCAACTGGGACTGGCTTTCGCCCTGGCGACCGGAATGTTGCTGGGGGTATACGGCATCGGTGGCTCATTGGCGTCCGCCAAACCGACAACCACCCATCGCGCGATGAAGCACACAGCCGTGACACGTGGGCACCGTGTTCCGGCTCAGCGCCCGTAAGGGGCGAGGTCGCGTTTGAGCGCCGCCGATGCGGTGCCCGCATTTGATCGAGCGGCAGCAGGGGCTCACCTGACGACGATATTGACCAGCTTTTCGGGTACGGTGATGATCTTGACGACCTCTTTACCGTCGAGGAACGGCTGAACCTTCGGACTGGCCATGGCCTGCTCGGTCACGGACTCTTGCTCCTCGCCGCGCGGTACCTCGAGCCGATCACGCAGCTTGCCGTTGACCTGCACGACCACCGTCACTACCTCGTCCAGCGTCATGACCTCGTCGTACGCCGGCCACTCTTGCAGGTGAACGCTGTCCCCATGCCCCTGTAGATGCCAGAGTTCCTCGGCGATGTGCGGCGTCATCGGCGCCATCATCGTGACGAGCTGCTGGGTGGCCCACTTCCACATCTCGGTGCCCTCCAGCGACGTACGCGATCGCTGCAATAGATTTGTCAGCTCCATCAAGGCGCTGACGGCGGTGTTGAACTGGAAACCTTCGAGATCCTCCCCCACCTTCTTGATCGTCTTGTGCACCGTTCTTTGCACATCTTCCGCCGCCGCAGCGTGCCCCTGGCCGCCGGCGTGAGTTGTAGGCTGTGCGATATCCCACACACGGCCCAGCCAACGATGAATGCCGTTGATGCCCTGGGGATCCCACACCGCATCACCACTGAACGGCGCCATAAACAGGATGTACCCGCGCAGTGTATCCGTTCCGTACTCGGCCGCAACACTGTCCGGCGTGATCACGTTGTGCTTCGACTTGGACATGCGCCGGCCGTCCGGCGCGTGCATCACACCCTGATTTTTCAGTCGGGGCGCCGGTTCGCGGAAGCCGACTAGGCCCGCGTCGGCCAGAACCTTCGTAAAGAAGCGGAAGTACAGTAGATGCATGACGGCGTGCTCGGCTCCGCCGACGTACAGATCGAGCGGACACCAATAGTCGACCGCAGCACGGTCGAACGGCGCGCGCTCATCGCGCGGGCTGGTAAATCGCAGGTAGTACCACGACGAGTCGACGAACGTGTCCAGGGTGTCCGTCTCGCGCTCGGCCGGCCCGCCACACGATGGACACGCGGTATGAACGAAGTTGGGATCGGTGGCCAGAGGAGAGCGACCATCGTCACCCGGCTCGAAATGCTCCAATGGTGGTAGCAGCACGGGCAGCTGATCGCGTGGCACCGGTA
The DNA here is from genome assembly GCA_036732245.1 of Chloroflexota bacterium. Taxonomy (GTDB): domain Bacteria; phylum Chloroflexota; class UBA5177; order UBA5177; family UBA5177; genus JANWJD01. Next base: position 3,548 of record DAINCT010000243.1, read on the forward strand.
CAGCCCCGCAGTCCGGGCAGTAGACGATGGGAATGGGTGCACCCCAGTAGCGCTGCCTGGACACCAGCCAATCCCGCATTCGGTAGTTGATCGCGCCGTGGCCGATGGCGCGCTCCTCCAGGCGCTCGATGATCCGCGCTTTGCCGTCCGCTGACGACAGGCCCGAATACTCACCCGAGTTGACCATCGTGCCGATCCCCGTGAAGACCGCGTCGCCCGCGGCGGCGTCAGGTGGAGGGGACACGACCTCGCGGATCGGCAGACTGTACTTTCGAGCGAACTCGAAATCGCGTTCGTCGTGAGCGGGCACAGCCATGATGGCGCCGGTTCCGTACGACATCAGCACGTAGTCGGCGATCCAGATGGGGATGTGTTCGCCGGTAAATGGATTCACGGCGTGTGCTCCCAGCGGCACTCCCGTCTTTTCGCGATCGGTTGAAAGGCGCTCGATCTCCGATTCGCGAGCGGCCGCCTGCTTGTACTGTTCCACACGAGCACGATGGTCGGGCGCGACCAATGTTTCCACCAGTGGGTGCTCGGGTGACAGCACCATGAACGTGGCTCCGTAGATTGTGTCTGGTCGGGTGGTGAAGACGCGTATTTCGTGCTCTGTGCCCTCCGGGCCGCGCGCGTGAAAGACGATCTCGGCTCCGGTGCTCTTGCCGATCCAGTTGCGCTGCATCAGAATGATGCGCTCCGGCCAGTCCAGCCGGTCCAACTCGGTCAGCAACTCTTCGGCATAATCCGTGATCTTGAAGTACCACTGTTCCAGCTCTTTCTTTTCCACGAGCTGTTCGGGGTGCCGCCAGCAGTAGCCGTTCTCTACCTGCTCGTTGGCCAGAATCGTTTTGCACTGGGGACACCACCACTGCATGCCGACTGCGCGGTAGGCCAGCCCACGTTCATACATCAGCAGAAAGAGCCACTGCGTCCACTGGTAGTAGTCCGGTTGCGACGAGTTGATCTCCCGGCTCCAATCGAACGAAATGCCCTGCAGCCTGAGCTGGCGTTTGTAATTGGCGACATTTTTCGCCGTGTTCTCGGCCGGAGGAATTTGGCGCAGAATGGCTTCGTTCTCGGCGGGCAGTCCGAATGCATCCCACCCCATGGGGTGAAGCACATTGAACCCCCGCATGCGCACAAAACGGGTCGCTACGTCGGTCGGAATGTAGTGCTTGGAGTGTCCCACCGACAGCCCGTCTCCGGACGGATAGGGGAAAAAGTCGAGCAGGTAGTACTTCGGTTTGGGCGAGGCATCGTCGGCCACATACAGGCCCTCCGCCTCCCACCTGGCTTGCCATTTCTGTTCAAATTGTTGCGGCTCGTACCGCGTCCGTCTCGTTCCCGTCACCGCCATGCTTCATCCTCCAAAAGGTAAAAACCCTCCATCCACTTGGGACGGAGGGCTATCCGCGGTACCACCCAGGTTGTTAACCAAAGCGATCTACTAAAAAATATGTGGTGGAGCTGAGGGGATTCGAACCCCTGACCTTCTCAATGCCATTGAGACGCGCTACCAACTGCGCCACAGCCCCAGATCGCGATCGCTCGTCAACCGCTCATCTTAGCACTGTACCGGGTGCTGCCCTGGCGGGTCATGTGTCTGCGAGCGAGTTCGCCACATCGCCGGCTTTCACCATCCCGGCTCGCTACCATGCGCGGCTACTACTCTCGCGGCCCACCGATATGCGTGGCCGGGCACTTTCGCACCCGGCCCTCATTGTACAGGTTGGTGGAGATGAGGGGACTCGAACCCCTGACTTCCGCGATGCGAACGCGGCGCTCTCCCAGCTGAGCTACATCCCCACGGTCGGCGCGTTTACGCCTGCACCGGAAGCGAGACGTTGACGCGCGTTCGGCCGTTGCGCTGGTCGAATTTCACGGTGCCGTCAACCATGGCGTAGATCGTGTGATCCTTGCCCAGGCCGACGTTGAGTCCGGGGACCTTCTGCGTTCCGCGCTGGCGCACGATAATGCCGCCGGCCCGGATGGTCATGCCATCATGCACCTTGACGCCGAGACGCTTTGACTCGCTGTCTCGACCGTTCTTACTGCTGCCTACGCCCTTTTTATGTGCCATGTGAGGTGTACTCCGATCTAACCGGTGACGATATCGTCAATCGCGATGCGGGTAATCGCCTGCCGGTGGCCCGTCTTCTTGCGGTACCGAACCTTGGGCTTGTACTTGAAAACAATGATTTTCTTGGCTCGGCCCTGTTTCACCACACGTCCAACGACCTTTGCTCCGTCAACCAACGGCCGACCCTGACGAAGACCACTGTCATCAGACACGAGCAGGACGTCAGTCAATTCGACGGTGTCGCCTTCCTCATACGGAAGTTTCTCCACTTCGATAATCTGACCCGGCTCGACGCGGTGCTGCTTGCCGCCGGTTTGTATGACTGCGAAAGGCATCCGACGTTCCTTCTGTTTTGGTGCTATAGCGCACACCAGAAATTAACGGCCCCGAGAGGCCGCTCACCGTAAGTTTAGCAGCAGCCTCGGTTAAACGTCAAGGCGTGGAAACCCGGTCAACAGACCGCAATCCGGGCTCGGAGGCGTGGTACGAGACAATCTGCCAGCGCATCCCTTTACGCTCGAGAACCGCGGTCATTCGCAGCTCTTCGTGCCGCTTTTCATCACCGTGGCTCACGGTTCTTATTTCCGTGCCGGATAGCCAGGCAACGTCGCCCACGG
>DAINCT010000244.1:0-6219 GCA_036732245.1 Chloroflexota bacterium
CCAGCCGCAAAAAGGGAGCGCTTCCAAACAGCGTACGGACTTCCGCCGGCGCTGTCCGACGTGCTGACCTCTGAAGAGCACATCGCCTCCTACTTCGAGGACGCCGTACGAAGGGATACCTCGATCTCGCCCGATACCGTGGCCAAGTGGATCACCGGAGAGGTCTTGCGTCTGCTGAAGGACACGAATGCTGGGGATGATTCGATCCCGGTGTCGGCGCCGAATCTGGCCAAGCTGCTTGGGATGGTGCAGACGGGAGCGGTGAGCAACACGGCGGCGAAAGCCGTCCTGGAAGACATGTTCAGCAGCGGAGAGGAGCCCGACTCCGTAGTGGCCCGTCTCGGACTGGAACGGATCGGCGATGCGAGCGTGACCGAAGGGCTCGTCGAACAGGTCTTGCGAGAAAACCCTTCCAAGGTCGAACAGTTCCGTGCGGGGAAGCTTCAGGTTCAGCAGTCGCTGTTCGGCGACGTGATGAAGTTGAGTAAGGGCAAGGCCGACCCCAGCCAGGTGCGCGACATTCTTAGCCGTAAACTGGACGAAACCGGCTAATTTGACCGACCTTGCGGCAGTTACTACACTGAGACTCGCGGGCGATTAGCTCAGTTGGTTAGAGCGCACGGTTCACATCCGTGAGGTCACTGGTTCGAGTCCAGTATCGCCCACCAACTGCTACGTCGGCCTCATAGCACACGCCTCGTCGCTGCTAGCCGACTTTCCCGTTTGGCAGGACAAGACGCGTGTATACAAGCCATTTTCGATCGTACCCAGTGCTTTTGTGGAAGACTCCGGCGCAGGTCATGAGCGCCAAACCATGCTCCTGGGTGCGTCCAAACAAGAATTTCAGGGGCAGTTTGTTGTTGAGATACTGGGTGCCCCACTGCACTCGAAATGTGAGAGGTTTGCCCCGTTTGTAGTAGACCTGAACCAGGTCACCCGGACGCAGGTATTTGAGCTTCCAGAAGACCGCCGGACAGCAGTACGAATCGAGATGCCCGAACATCGAAGCTCGGCCGATCTGTCCGGGTTTCGGACCTCGGTTGTACCAGGCCACGTCGCCCCAGCGGTGCGGTGCATCCTTTTCCGATTTTTTGGTCAGGTCCAGGCTCTCCACCGGCGCCTTGACACCAAGTTTTTGAATGACGAGAGTCTGTGGCAGTCCGGCCGGTACGACCACGACCGGCGCTTTCGACTTTGAGTTGTGCGGAGCCGGTCGATGTACTTGAGTCTGTGCGGACACACCGGATGCGGCGGTGACAAAAAGTAGGCCGCTCGCTACCAGTGCACGTGCAGGTCGTAAGTGTTTCAAAAGTGAACCTTCCCCTCGAATAATCGCGCCTTGGTCATGATACCAAAGGGGTTCCCGTATTGTCCTGAGAAGCTCATGACCGCGAAATTCTATGGTACAATTCAGAGCCGCGAACAACGGGTCACGCTCTCGTGCGCCCGGACAATCGCCGTGACCGCAACCAGATCCATCGAGTCCCGGGTCGTGGTACCGGTCTTTATGGGCTCCAGCCCAGCGGTTATCCCACCTTCGCACGATTTTGGTGGAGAGCCTCAGGCAGGCTCTATTTTTTCGTGCGTTGACGGGACTCCACGGAGGAATGTAGCAATGGAAGACTGGCAAGAGTGGCAGATTCGAGCTGACGGGGTGGCCGAATCGCTGAACCATGATGTGGATAGCCTCGAGCGAGATTTTTTTGCGCCGGAGTCGGATGGCAACCTGCGAGCTTTTTGGCCGCGGTTCCGCGACCTGAAAGAGAAGGTCCGCACGGCACCGGCGATCAAACTCGAGGCCAAGCTCGACCTGGAGAAGCGATTACGAAATCTTGGCTCCCGAGCGTACAAGACACAAGAGGCGACGTTTGCGCAGTCGGGCGAGCGAAAACAGGAACTGCTTGCATCCATCGCAAGTCTCCGAACTCCGGCCGATACCTTGGGTAACGCCCGCGAACTCCGCAACTTACGACGTGAACTTGATCGAGTGCGCGAGCAATTTGGGTCGGGCTCTCCACTCGTCTCAGCGGATCGGCAGCAGGTGTGGGACGCGTGGCGCGAAGCGAGTCAGCACGTGTGGCAGCGTCTGACGACCACCTGGGAACAGAACGAAATCGCACTCCGCGCGATTTTGGCGGATGGCCGGCAGCAACTCGAGAATGGGAATGGCAACGGCACCCGACAGGCGGTCGCTCGGTTTTTTGAGGGGCTTCGCACGCATGAGGCCAGGCAAGAGGCAGTAGTCCAGATGAAGGCGGAGGCTGAAGGGCTGCGACGGGAAGCCGATAGCATCGAACAACGCAAAGAGGTGCAACGCACCGCAAGCCAGACCGTCAACGTAGTTCCGGCGGTGGACGGTTGGAAGGCTGAACTGGATCGAAACCGCGAAGCCATTGCCCGGCTTTCGGAGGATGTGTCTACACTCGAGAAACAGTTCGAGGCGTCAACCTCTCTCCTGGATCAGGCGATGGTGCGTGGCAACCTCGTCGACAAAAAGCGCAAGCTAACCGAATACGAGCGGAGCACCCGCGCCCTTGAGCAGCGGATCGAACAGACGGAAGAAGTTCCATTGATGTCGGCCGGGTAGAAGCGGCGTACCTCGTATCGCTTTATAGTAGAGATAAGTCAATCGTTTCGCCGTAGGCGCAAGAAGGAATGGGCATGGCCGAGCATGATCTCTCGTCGCAACTCGCGGACTGGATCGTCGGCTTGATGACTGCCAGCGCCGAGCCATCGCCCACCCGCGACTACTATTTTGTATTGCTGCGACAGGGTCGGGGCGTACCGGAGGCGGTTGGTCTCGCGGTAGACGACCTGCTGGAGGAAGTGCGTACGGCAGTGTCACGCGAGGAAAGCTACAACCCGCGGGCGCATCGAGCGCGGCTCGGACTGCAGTCGAACGTGCCCTTCAGCGAGCATCGATTGCCGCGTCCAGCTCTGGTCCGGCGCATCGTGCAAGAACGTATGGGCTACGCCACCACGCATACAGCCCGCGGCAACCGCCGCGGCGAACGGTGAGGACGGGAAACCGCCATGCATGCCTATCGCGAGCCGCGTGACGCGGCCCAGGCCATCGAGTCGGTATTGAAGACCAAGAGTTTACGCAGCGCCGACAAGGCCAACATGCAGACGATGCTCAAACAGGTTCGCCGGGGAAACGCCCTCGACTATCAACAGCGCTACAACCTGTGGGCTTACGTCAATCGATACGAACACGGCGGGGCCGGCTAGAACGCGTTAATCAGCCGGGTGGTTTACAACCCCGACTCCGTCAGCGAACGGGCCGAACCGCCATACGGCGAGGCCGCTATGAAAGGGTTTCAAACGCTGCGCCAGCGCTACTACGTCCTAGTGAGCGTCATATACATCCTGATCGGCCTCGTGATCATGGTCCGTAGCATCCTTGGTCATGTTGTGGCAATCGGTCTTTTGGGGCTCGTTTTCATTGCGCTAGGGGCCGTCCGGTTGCGCGATTTCGTGGCGTGGACGCGAAGGGACCCGCGATGAACCAGTTGTCGCACCACGTGGTGGGCGGCGTTATAGCCCTGGTCTATGTCGGGACGATCTCTTCGATTCTGTGGTGGATGTTGCACATACCGAAAGCTGGCGACATCGAGCAGCATGTGAAGCGCATTCAGCGCGAAGCGGGCCGTTTTGCCAGGATCGTGGTACCCGTGCAAGGAGATGTTGTGTCCGACCGGTTGATTGCACTGGCTAGCCAGATGGCCAAGTTTCGGGGGGCCACGATGGATGTGTTGTATGTGGTGGAGGTGCCGCTGCAGTTGCCACTTGATGCCAGCGGCAATGAACAGGCCGCCGCCGAGGCTGCCTTTCAACGAGCCGCTAAGATCGCGGCGCGCTACGACGTCAAGATTAATCGGCGGATGCACAAGGCGCGCCAAGCCGGCCCCAGCATCGTGGAATATGCCCGGGAGCACAATGTCGATCTTCTCATGATGGGCGACGTTGCCAAGTCAAACCGTCGTGGTACACGATATGCGCGCTCCGTGGAATACGTATTCGAAAATGCACCGTGCGAGGTCATCATCGATCGCCCGCCCATGGAATGAAGCGGCGCACGAAAACATAGCAAGGAGTACGAGTGCTAGAAGGCAAGAAGATCGCACTTATCGGTGCCGGAGTGATGGCCGAAGTCATGGCGCTTGGAATGGTACGGAGCAAGCTGGTTGATCCAGGCGACCTGATCGTTTCGCACTACCGGCAGGAGCGGCTGGACGAATTTGTGAAGGTGGTGCCTGTAGAGACCACGCTCGTGAACGCTGAGGCGTACGCCGCCTCGGATATCGCAGTCCTGTGTGTGCGACCGCAGGCAATGGGAGGAGTGCTCGACCAACTCAGGCCGATTGCCGATGCCGACACACTCTTGATGACCATCGCCGCGGGCCTGTCGACCTCGTTCTACGAGTCTCGCCTGGATGGGCCGGTGCCGTTCGTGCGCGTCATGCCGACGTTTTTCGGGCGCATAAAGGCGGGCACGACGGGACTCGCGTTGAACGCGTCGACGACCACAGAGCATCTGGCTCTGGCATCCCGCATGTTTGGAACGATCAGCGAAAACGTGATCGTCATGCCGGAAGACGAAATCGACGCGTTTACCACCTTCGGTTCGACCACCACGGCGACCGTATACGTGCTGCTGGACGCCCTTATCACCGCCGGTTCGCTGGTCGGAATGCGGCATCAAGCGTCACACTCGCGAGCACTCGAACAGGTCATCGCAGCTGCGCGCAACGTCGAAGCGACCGATAAACTGCCTTCGCAATTGCTGGACGAGTTGTGCACTCCAGGGGGCGTAACAGTCGAGGGCGTGAAGGTGCTGGAGGAACGGGCTATGCGAGGAACTGTCATTGACGGAGTTCTGGCTGCTACCAGGCGCGCCGGCGAATTCCGTTCGAACACCGATGCGTCCTAGGTACCGGCCCGTGTAAACGCGGCTATGTCCGTTTCCGGCACGCGCGCTTCAACTTCGGAGGGCGGACCGCGTAGGCGCCAACCCAGCAACAGCAATGCGAGCGCCATGGCGAAACCGAGCAACAGCGCGAGCGCGCTTCGAGTCTGCCGGCCGAGGAGGGGATGACGCGTGTCGGCCCACCAGAACGCGAGAGTGTTGATGCTGTAGTTATCAGCCGGGCTGGTGGCAGTATAGGGATCGGGATGCCCCGTCAAAAGGTACTTGCGATCGTCTGCAAGTTGAAGCCGGGCGATCTGGTATACATCGTCGACCTGGATGAAAAGCGGCGACTCGCGGGGGATCCAGTAGTAATGGTAGTGCTGCGCGCCCCAGTGAAACGGCTGGCCCGTCCAATCGGCGGCCGATGATTGCTGCTGCAGTGTGGCCTGCAGTCGATACCAGAATCGCCACTGGGTAACAGAAACGGCTGCAAGGTTGAGTCCAATGCTGCCCAATACCAGCATTACCAGGGCAGTTTTGAGGCTAGCGCCGGTGCGCCGCCACTGCATGAGTATTTCGCCCAGCGGGAGAATGAGATACGGTACCGCCGTGTAGAGATAGCGCGGCCCCCAGGCGGGATCGCCGTGCCAATACAGGACGTTCGAGTAGAACAGGAGGGGGAGAAGAATGAGAACCAGAAAGAGCGCACTCAGCGACGCGGAGCGCGCATAGAAACGGCGAGCCGCGAACGGTAGGAGGACGATAAGGGGGAGATACCACAGGAGGCCTTTGCCGGGACTGATCAGGAGTCCCGCGAGTCCCTGCAGAAACGGCTCGCCCAACGTCTGCTCGTGCAAGCCGGTCAAAAACGGCGATCCAAATCGCAGGACGTTCCACGCGGCCACACCCAGCAGCCAGGGCGCCGCACCGGCAGCGAATACGGCTGTATCACTCCATATGTGATCCCGTTCATGTCGTTGCCATCGAACGGCCAGCATGAATCCGAGGAATACCGGTACATACAGCAGCGCATCGTAGCGGGTGAAAACCGCGAGGCCAATCGAACTTCCGGCCAAAAACAGCCAACGGCGTGCATGAGACCCGGCCTTGATAAAGAGCCACACCCCGAGGACGGCCAGCAGCACGAAAAGGTTAACCTGGGTCTGTTCCAATGCACTCTGAGCATCGGGCCACGCGACCGTGGCAAAAGCGAAGATGAGAGTAAGTACGGAGGCGACCGACTTGCGATATCCCACGGCACAGCACAGTGCGTAGAACACGAGAGCCAGCAGTGCGCCTAACCATAG
>DAINCT010000245.1:0-6217 GCA_036732245.1 Chloroflexota bacterium
GGAGGTGGAGATCTAGGGTATCCGTGTCGCGCCTGTCCAGCACGTCGCCTGCGGGGAGGTTTAAGCGGCGCCATGTTATCCAAATGGGCGTTTTCCTATAATAAGGGTCGCCGAGCGCGGCCATATTATTGGGAGTGCATCATATGGGTTTGCCCATACCATACGGATCGGGCGCTTCGGTAACCCTTATGGCGAACACTTGGTCAGATGGTGACCTTCCAGTAAAGCGGGTGGCACAATAACCCCATGAAAGAGTCCGTCCCCTCGCCTTCGCCGGATGACTCAAGTACCACCATACGGTTTATGCGGCAAAAAATAGAAGCCTTCGTGCATGAGAGGGATTGGAAGCAATTCCACAATCCGAAGGATCTGGCAACTGCGATCGCGATCGAAGCCGCTGAACTAATGGAATTATTCCTCTGGAAGACTGAGGGTGAGATCCGTGGGGAATTGACGGATCATCTGGCCAAACAGAGGATTGCGCAGGAACTATCGGATATATTCATCCTCTGCTTAAGCTTTGCCAATCAGTTGGATATCGACGTTACACAGGCTTTTCTCGCGAAGATCGAACATAATGCCGCGAAATATCCCGTGCATAAGGTACGTGGGCGTTCGGAGAAGTACACGCAGTATCAGGACGACGAGTCAAAACGTATGTAGCCGGTTCAGTGACACCAATACAGCTCAGCGCCTCTTAAACTCGCATGCGAGGCTCGTGGTGAAGATATATGTCGGGAACACGGATAGGAAGTGGTATGACTTCCTTTCCAGCCGTGCGAAGACTGAAGAAGTAAATTTTTGGCGACCGTCCGGAAACTCAAACAGGTTCCAAGCTATATCCCCGGGAGAACTCTTCTTCTTTCGGCTGAAGTCTCCAGTCAACGTGGTGGCCGGCTTCGGCACGTTCGTGTATCACTCTGTCGTGCCTCTTCATCTCGCTTGGGATGCCTTTGGAGAGGTGAATGGGTGCGGGACAATGACAGAATTGATTGAACTTATTGGTCAGTATCGACATGCGGCACCGCAGCCCGAAGCAGCCATGACCTGGCAGATAGGGTGCACCATGCTGTCGAACGTGCGTTTCTATCCTGAGAGCGAGTGGTTACCTCTGTCATTCCCGCCCGGCCTGATGACCGGTAAGTCGTTGGACGTGCAGAGCGAAGGCGGGCAACTTATTTGGGGCCATATGCAGAGGTATGCTCAGAAAAGGGAAGCTGGGCCATCTGCGAAATCGAGCTATTCGCTGGTCGCAGAAGAGCGCGCTCTATATGAAACCGTCAAAATCAAACAACGCATCGGGCAGGGCGCTTTCCGCGTAATGGTGCTAGACGCCTACAATCGCCGTTGCTGCATGACCGGCGAGCGAACTCTCCCGGTCGTTGATGCTGCACACATCCAGAAGCATGTGTCGATCGAGAGCAATGATGTCCGAAACGGGTTGGCGCTTCGCAAAGATATCCATTCTTTATTTGATAGCGGTTTCATCGCGGTGAATCAGGATTACAAAGTGTTGGTTAGCAACAAAATTCAAAAGTATTACGAGAACGGCAGGGAATACCGGCAACTCGAGGGACGCGAAATCGTTCTGCCCGGTCAGCGGAACAATCTTCCCAGCAAGGAAGCCATTCAATGGCATCTCGATACGGTGTTTCTCGGGTGAAGAACGCTGCGAGACGCAGTCGGGTTCAGGAACCATCGCTTCCTGGCCAACCGCTGATAAGCTGAACTATACATTCCCACCCACTGCAGGAGACCTTGCTTGATTACCGAGACCGAACGCCCGGGGGAGGCGGCGATTGCTTCGGCGGAGTTGGAAGCAGTGCCCAATCCCGCGCGCAATCGCGACTACACCGTCGACCTGAGCTATCCCGAATTTACCTGCAAGTGCCCGCGCACGGGGTACCCGGACTTCGCAACTATCAGCTTGACGTATGTACCCGACGAGTCCATTTGCGAACTCCGCTCCTTCAAGCTGTATCTCAACCGGTATCGCGACTCGTATGTGTTTCACGAGGCTGTGACGAATCAAATCCTCGACGACTTTGTTGCTGCCATCGCACCCCGGCAGGCGCAGATCGTCGCGGACTGGAATGTGCGCGGCAATCTCAAAACGATCGTCCGGGCCGAATACCGCGCAGCGGCTAACGTCGGAAGCATTCACTAACCGCCTGTTTTGACGCGGGACTCGCCCCCGCATACTCTGAGACAGAAACATTGCCGTTGCCCCTATGTGGCGGCGTCCACATCGCTGGAGGATATCGATGCTTTTGAGTCGCGCGGAAATAGTCGGCTGGGCCTTCGCCGTCCTGGTGATCATCGGGATGGGTTTCATGGCGCTGCATGGAAGCTTCAACAGCATCAATCACGCACGCGCCGCCTCGGCCAGTGCCACGACCGTAAAAATCCTGACCGATCCGAAGACGATCGGCGCGTACACTCCAGCCAGGATTACGCTCAAGGTCGGGCAATCGGCGACCTTCGTCAACAACAGCAATGCAGATCACACGGTCAGCGCGCATGATGGGTCGTCCTTCGACTCAGGAAATCTCGCTATCGGCGCTCGTTGGGTCTTCACGGCCAAGAAGCCCGGCACCTACGAGTACATCTGCCTGTACCACCCATTGATGAAGGGATTCATCATCGTTACTGCCTAGCCGGCGCAGTGGATCGAGGCTTCCGTGAGAGGATGCTTGATCCTGCTCGTGGGTATCGGAATAGGGGTGGGGGTCATGGCCCTGTCCTGGCCAACCACTCCGGTAAGTTCGACCCTTCCACCAAGCGCGGACGTGCGCGTCTCACTGGGCAGTGCGTATTTGACCCGGATTATCCAGGCACGGCTTTCGAGTACCGGAATCGTCTCGATCCACATCCTGCAGGTAGAATCCGCTCCGCCGGCACTGGTGGTACGCGCCACCGCGGGTGTCGGTCCGTTCTCGGCGCCGATCACAGCGGAACTGCAGCCCGTAGCCGTTGCCGGCCATGTCGGGGTGCGCATCATTGCGACGCATGTTGGCATCGTCCCGATACCGAACGTGCTGATGGGACTTGTGACGGGGAGCATCAACGATTCATTGCATCGCACGCTGGCCCGGAACGCGATCGTGACCGGAGTGACCGTCACCCGGCGTGGACTTGACATCACCGCGAATTATCGTTGACGATAGTTGACGCGGGACGGAGGACACATGGAGCTTGCACGGGGCCGATATCGGCTCAACCGGCTGCTCGGGGCGGGCGGCACCGGGTCGGTTTACGGGGCGGCGGACACCCTGCTGGGCCGCACCGTCGCCATCAAGGCACTGCATCCGTCCTTCGACGGCACCCTTTTGCGACGTGAGGGACAGTCGCTAGCTCAGTTGAATCACCCCGGGGTGGTCTCGCTCTACGACTTGATCGAACAGGATGGCCGCCCGTACCTGGTGATGGAATACATCGACGGCTGTGACCTGGAGCAGTGGCTGGCCGAACGTGGGCCCCTCGATGCGGAGGGTGCGTTGTCGCTCTTCGCTCGAATCGCCACGATCGTCGCCGCGGCGCACCAGCACGGCATCGTGCACTGCGACCTGAAGCCATCAAACGTGTTGCTGTCGACCGGTGGTGAGATCAAACTTACCGACTTCACCCTGGCACGTCTGGCCGGACACATACGTTCATCGGAGCCGCTGGGAAGCAGTAACGGCTACACGGCTCCCGAAGCACTGACCGGAGCTTCAAACGACCCCGGAATCGACATTTATAGCCTGGGAGCGATCTTGCGTCGCCTGAGCGCGTCCGTCGCGGAGGACGATCCTCGTGCGTACCAGATCCGGGCCGCCGTTGCTTGCGCCCTTGCGCCGGCACGGGCAGAACGGTTCGAGACGGTTGAGGCGATGTTGGCTGCGCTTCCTGTGCCCGAGAGCAGCGTCACGCGGGTCGCAGGGCGATCGATTATCTCGGACATCACCCGCATCTTGCCGCGGTCCACGACCAGCCCAGAGCCACGCCGCGGCAGGGTATTCGGACCGGTCGCGACGCTCTGTGCCGCATTCGCCATCGCCGGCGCTATCGTATTTGTGCGGCTCCCGGCGGCAGCGGCGCCGGCACGCGTGACCCTGCCGAACCTGGTCGCAACTCAGTCGGGATCGGCTCAGTTGGTCGCACGTTCGCTCCAACTGCAGTATCGAACGACGTATGTCTACTCATCTACGGTGCGCTCAGGAGTCGTGATATCGCAGCGACCTGCGCCCAATTCACAGATCGATAAACACGGAGTCGTAGCCGTCATTGTCAGTAAGGGACCCGAACCGATATCGATTCCCGACCTGAATGGGAGTGCGGCGGATGCCGCCGCGGCGCAGCTCACGCAACTCGGCTTTCACGTGGTCAGGCAGACGCAGGACGCCGTCGGGACTCCGGCGGGCATCGTCCTCTCCCAGGTTCCCGCGGCTCACACGCTCAAAGTACCGGGCTCGACCATTACCATCACGGTGAGCCAGAAGCCATGGTGGGACGTCTTCGGGTGGTGAAGACGGCATTCCTCTTCCCCGGACAGAACTCACAACGTGTCGGCATGGGCCGCGATCTCTGCGATGCCTACCCCGAGCTCAAGCGCCGCTACTTCGACCGCGCGGATGAACTACTCGGCTTTTCATTGTCTCGGTTGTGCTTCGAGGGACCGGAAGACGAGCTGGTACGAACCGAGATTCAGCAACCCGCCATCTTTCTCGTGAGCGTCGCGATTTGGTCGCTGCTAATCGAGCGGGGGATCCGGCCAGAGGCAGTTGCAGGGCACAGCCTGGGCGAATATTCTGCGCTGGTAGCAGCCGGTTCGCTTGGTTTCGAGGACGGGTTGGCGCTCACCAGGCGACGCGGCGAACTCATGGCCGGGGTGGGGGCCCGCACCGGCGGCATTATGGCAGCGATCCTGGGGCTGGCAGCGAATGAAGTGGAAACAGTGTGCGCCGAGTCGTCCCATGCCGGCGTGGTCGAGGTAGCGAACTTCAACTCACCGTCACAAACCGTCATTTCGGGTGAAGAGGCCGCGGTCACACTGGCGATGGAGGCGGCGCGGGCCCGAGGAGCGCAACGAGCTATCCGCTTGCAGGTCAGCGCTCCGTTTCACTGCAGCCTCATGGCGCCATTAGCAGAAGCGTTCGAGCCCGAGCTGCAGCGTGTTTCGTTTTCCGCTCCTCAGGTGCCGGTGGTGGCCAACGTGACGGCCGATTATGAGTCAGGCGCGGACGAAATCCGGGCGAATCTGGTGCAACAGCTGGCCTCCTCGGTACGCTGGTCCGACTCCGTGCGGCGCCTGGTGGCGGACGGAGTCGACACGTGCGTGGAGGTAGGGCCGGGTAAAGTGCTGACGGGCTTGATGCGTGCCATCGATCCGTCGGTCAGTGCTTATCGCACGGATGATGAAGCCACACTGCAGAAGACGGTCGCCGCCCTGACGTAAAAACGACCGGCCCCGTTGTGTGGGAGCCGGTCGTCTCTTTCGGGACTAGGGAGCGGAATTACCGCCGGGCAATTCCGACTTTGCGGGCCAGTACTCCCAACCCGATGACCGTCAGTCCCAGGATGGCCGGTACGGCCGGACTGATGGGATCACCGCCGCCGGAGGCCGGCTGCGAAGCGATACCCAACGGAGTCGTGATGTTGCCGCCGGCGGCGCGGAAGGCGCGTCCTACCGCGGCGTTGTGAGCCAGCGCGCCAGTTCCACCGAATCCGGTGGCCGGCAGCTTGGCGGGAGCCGGTACCGGCGTCGGGGCGGGACCGGGACCCTGTGGAGCGGGGGCCGGAGCGGCCGTCGTGGCAGTCGGCTTGGGCGTCTTGGCCGGTTTTGGCGTTGGAGTCGGCTGAGCCGGAACCGGCGTTGCAGTCGGAGGCACGGCGGTCGCGGTTGCAGTGGGAGGCACTGCGGTCGCCGTCGCTGTGGCCGTATTGGTCGGACCAGGCGGCGGTGGCGGCGGCGGGACGTTGGTGGTCGCCGTCGGTGTCACCGCATTCTGCGTCACCGTAGCCGTCGTGATCTGCTGCGCACTGTTCAGCGTGCCGCTGATGCAGACGTTCGCGTTCACGGCGAGAGTCACACCGGTGAACACCGCACCTGGCGCGATACCGACGACCGTGCCGTTAATGGTGAGTGTGCCGTTGGTGCCGGTCCCAGCCGCGAGATAGTTGGAGATCACGCCGCAGATGACCAGAGTGACTGGTGTCGGCGTCGCGGTCGCGGTCG
>DAINCT010000246.1:0-5369 GCA_036732245.1 Chloroflexota bacterium
CATCCAGTATTTCAAGGCCAACAAGGTTGCCCATTTGGTCGTAGTCCGCAGCGATGCCCTCGGCCAACTCCGCTGTTGTTACCGTGGTCTCCTGAAACATGATGCTGAGCGCGTCCACTTCAGCGTCGTAACGAATCCGCATGTCTGGTGCTCCTTATCTACGAAATGAAGTACGTGTACACGGTCACGACCACGATTTCGGTGTCTTCCTCAACGAATTGGCTTCGTGTGCGAAGATTGACGAAGGCTCACGGATCGAATTGCAGCGGTGCCGGCGTGAAGGGAATCTTCACGCCCCCGGCGATAACCGCCTCCTTGCCACCGGCAGCGTCGATCTTGCGGCGTTGGTCAGCGTGCGCACGGCGGTCAGCCTCCTCCGGATCGACAATGGCACGCAGGCGCTCTTCCATGCGTGCCCGGACATCGCCATGATCCGGATCGGCGGCCAGGTCGACCGCTTCATTGGGATCGGACTGTAGGTCGACAAGCTGCGGCGGGAAGCCGACGAAATGGTTGTACTTGTAGCGCTCGTCACGCAGCATGTAGGCGCCGCTTGGCGAGAAGATGGCGTGGTACTCGGCGAAGACGTGACGGGGCTGATCCGGCTGTTGCGACAGTTCCCAGAGCGAGCGCCCCGGCAGGTCGACGTCCGCCGGAGCGAAGGCGGCGCCGACGCCTTCCACGATGGTGGGGAAGCCATCGACCAGCGAGACGTTGGTGGTGCACACCTTGCCCGCCGGAATGTCCGGCCCAGCCAGGATGCATGGCACGCCGACGGAGGCTTCGTAGAGCGAGCTTTTCCACCACATGCCGTGCTCACCGAGCATTTCACCGTGATCGGAGGTGTAGACGATGCGCGTGCTTTCAGTTAGACCGGCATCGTCCAGGGCTTGCAGGACTCGGCCTACCTGCTCATCCATGAAGCTGACAAGGCCATAATACGCGACCAGAGCGTTGCGCAGTGTCGCCTCGTCGAACGGCTGATCCAGCGCCTGCTGGCGGCGGTGCCGCTCCGCCACCGGATGGTGCGACCATTCTTGGCGGTGCCCCTGTGCCGGGAAGGGCAGGTCAGCGGGGCGGAAGCGGCTAAAATGCTCTGGCGGCGCGATCAGCGGGAAGTGCGGCGTGACGAAGGAGACAAAGAGGCACCAGGGCTGGCGGTGCCTGGGCGCCTCTTCCCGCAACCAGCGGTCGGCGGTCTGGGCGATGGCGCGGTCGTAGCGGGTGTACTCCGACTCCCCGGCGCGGGCATCCAGAACCTGCTGCCGGCTCTGCGGGCGCACCGGCATGTCGGCGCGCAGCAGGCCGTAGAGGTCGCCTTCACCCTCCAGCACGTGCATGGGCAAGCGCTGGTCGCGGAAACCGCTTGGGTCGTCCACCTGTCGGTAGTGCAGCTTGCCGATGGTCGTCACATGGTGCCCTTGCTCGGTGAGGCGATGGCCCCAACTGGCCGCCTCTGTGCCGACATACGGGCTGGCGTTGTCCCAGGAGCCAATCTGGTGGGCGTAGCGGCCCGTGGCGAAGCTGGCGCGCGAGGGCACGCAGATCGGGAAGTTGCAGTAGCCGTTGGCGAAGCGCGTCCCGCGCGCCGCCAGGGCGTCCAGCACCGGCGTGTGGGCAGCCCCATTGCCGTAACAGCCCAGCACGTGCCGGCTGTGTTGATCCGACATGATGAAGAGGACGTTGGTTGGTTCTATTGCCACGATATTCAGCCGATGGCGTCGTCGCCGAGCCAGGCGCGCAAGTCCCGCGCACTGCGCGTGACGGCCGGCATCGGGTCCTCGTGCGCCGGCTCGTGTTCGACCGAGATGGCCCCCTGGTAGCCGATCTCCTGCAGCGTCTGGGCCACTCCCTTGACATCCACCACACCCTCGTCGTAGGCGCAGGAATGCCAGCCGTCGCCGGTCTGCTGGACCTGCTTGAGGTGCATGTGCAGCAGGTGATCCTTCAGTTCGTGGGTGGCCTGCACGGCATCGTAGCCGAAGTGGCCCCAGAAGCCGGTATCTTGCGTCACGCCGATCACGTCACCGTAGTCTCCAATGCGCGCCAGCAACTCCTGCGGGTTCTTCTCGGGGTGGTTCTCAATGGCGTATTTGATGCCATATTCCTTGCCCAACGCGAAGGCCAGCGGCGCGTTGGTCGGGTTGAGCCCCACACCCAGCAGCGGCGCCCCAATCGCCTTCGCCACCTCGTAGACCCGTTCGGCGTCACTGCGGCTCATATTGGGGCGTCCCAGCCCTCCGGTGTAAGCAACGACGCGCAAGCCGCGCTGGCGCAAGATCGCCACCGCTTCGTCGACCATAGACTTGGAAGCGACCGCCGGGTCCAGATGCGCTACCCACAGATCAATATTGCTGAAGCCGGCGTCCGCCACAAGCCCGCAGAGTTCATCGAACTTCGCGGCAAACTGCGGCCCGTGAAAGGCCTCGACGGTGGCTCGGGCGGCAGTGCCCCAGTTGAACGGCTGCAGCGCGTACTGCGACTCCCGCGCCACATAGTCGGCGGTGATAAACGAGATCGACATGACCATGGTCGGTGTTCCTCCTCTTGCCCGGCGCCGATGGCTCGCAGGACGCGGGCCATTGTAGCAGCGACGCCAACCGGACGAGGGACAAAGGGATTGAACAGGACGCGCGACGGAGAGCATGCGCATCGTAGCGTATCATTTTGGTACCTTGGAATTCCAGGGAAGCTTGGTCGGAATCGTTGAGGTCACCATGCTCACAAGACTAAAGGTGTCCGGATTCAAGAACCTTGTCGATGTCGATGTCTATTTTGGCGCCTTCACATGCATCGCGGGGGCAAACGGTGTGGGCAAGTCCAACCTCTTCGATGCTATCCGCCTACTCAGTTCCCTGGCCGATCATCCGCTAAACGACGCCGCCCTGAGCGTGCGCGACGCAGGAGGACGCGCTGCTGATCTGAAGAGCCTGTTTCACCGCTCCGGTAACACCCAGGCGCATCGGATGTCATTTGAAGCTGAGATGATCGTACCAGCGGAAGGATTGGACGATCTGGGCCAGACGGCGAAGGCGAGCATCACCTTTCTGCGTTACAGCCTGGAGTTAGCGTTGCGCGAGGATTCAGGCGTCCGGTCTCTCGGCGGCTTGGAGATACTCAAGGAGGAGCTTGCGCACATACCTTTGGGTGATGCCAGTAAGCATCTGCTGTTCCCTCACGTTGCCCAGCAGTGGCGGAAATCCGCCGTGACAGGGCATCGGAGAGTGCCATACTTTATCTCCACAGACGGAGAGGGGGCCCAGCGCGTTATCAAGCTGCACCAGGACGGTGGTAGCAGCGGACGTCCGGTGTCGCGCCCGGCGGCCAATCTGCCGCGAACTGTCCTGTCCGTAACGAATGCTGCCGAAAGCCCCACCGCTCTCCTCGCTCGACGGGAGATGCAATCCTGGCGGCTCCTCCAATTGGAGCCTTCGGCGCTGCGCCGGCCCGATGAGTTCACGGCGCCGACGACGCTGGGCATGGACGGCTCCCACCTACCGGCCACGCTCTATCACCTGGCGCGGCAGAATGGCGTTCGCGGCCAGGATGAGCAGGAGCGACAGGAAGCAGAGGCACAGATGTACGCACGTGTTGCCAACCGATTGGCCGAACTCATCAGTGATGTACGTCGGGTGTGGGTGGAGCGCGACGAAAGACGCGAGTTGTTGACGTTGCAGGTAGAGGATCGCGATGGAACGACGCACCCGGCGCGCTCGTTATCCGACAGTAGTCTGCGCTTCCTGGCGCTCGCGGTGCTCAATTTGGAGCCGGAAGCGAACGGTCTGCTTTGTCTGGAAGAGCCGGAGCACGGGATTCACCCCGAGCGCATCCCCGCCATGCTCCGCCTGCTCCGAGAAATTGCAACTGATGTGGAGACTCCGATTGGGTCGGATAACCCGCTCCGGCAGGTGATCATCAATACGCACTCCCCGTCGGTCGTGAGTCAGACTCAAGACGACAGCCTGATCGTAGCAGAGACCCTGCAAGTCTTGAGCGAAGGCCAGACGTCACGGCGCGTCCGCTTTGCGGCGTTGCCGGACACCTGGCGTCAGAGGGTAACGGGTGCCGAACGACCCGTCTCCAAAGGAGATCTTCTGGCCTACCTTAACCCATTTCCACCGGAATTCGATGAGTACTCTTCTCAAGGTCGTGGCGATACCCAGGCGAATGGCCGACGGCGCAACATTCAGCGCGTGATGGACCGAAGCGATCTGCAACTGCTCCTACCCTTTGTTGGCGTGCCTAAGTGAACGAGCTCCACTACACGTTGCTGTCCGATGGCAGTTCAGACCAGGCGCTCATCCCGCTGCTGAAATGGCTTCTGCGACAGCAAGGCGTCGCCTGCGCGATACAGGAATCCTGGGCAGATCTGCGAAAGGTACGGCGTCCGCCAAGCGCGCTCGTCGATCGGATTCGAATGAGCGTGGATCTGTTTCGGTGTGACCTTCTCTTTGTCCATCGCGATGCAGAATCGCAACCGCGTACCGCCAGAGTGGCTGAGGTTGCAGCCGCGCTCAACCAGCTCCCTGCCCCGATTGTTGAGGAGATGCCGCCGGTAGTGTGCGTCGTGCCTGTACGGATGCTGGAGGCGTGGCTCCTCTTCGATCTGACTTCCCTACGGAGCGCGGCTGATAACCCTCGCGGCCGCATGCTGATCTCGCTACCCCCGCTGTCTCGGCTCGAGCGGGAGCCGGACCCCAAAGCAACCTTATACGGTCTATTGCGTGCAGCGAGCGGCTACCACGGACGCCGACTGAAGCAGTTTCGTCCGACGCAAGCGGTGCAACGATTGGCGGACCTGATCGGCGACTATTCGCCGCTCCGCGCACTACCTGCCTTTGCGGCGCTTGAAGAGGATGTGGCCAGAGCCGTGCAGGCGAATGGACGGACAACATTACCGTAGGTGGTAAGGACATCGACCCGACCACTTCGTCGAAGGGCTGATGCAACCGCAGCAGCACCCTGTACAAGTCGTCGCGAATGGTCTGTTGTACCTTGGGTCAGTGCATTGCCCTGCTGCAGACCTGCGCGGGCAGTATGATGCCGCAACGGCAAACGCGCCGCCTGAAGCAAGGAGAACGCAACGTGGCCCGCCCCTCCGTTCCACGCCGTCCGATGCAACGGTTCGGCATCGGTGAGTGGTACGGTGAACTGTTTGCCGAACTAACGAATGCCCGGCGGACGGAACTTGCGAGCAGTGCCCAGGCCAGCATGCATGGGGCACTGCCAGACACGCCCTGTCCCTTCCTGTCCCGACCCGACCATGTGGTTCGTTGCAACAAGCGAGGGGGCGTATGCTCGCTCCGTCTCTATACCCGTGATGCACCATCCGGCACCGATGAAGTTGGGGTCGAGGGGAGCATCGTGAT
>DAINCT010000246.1:5379-6215 GCA_036732245.1 Chloroflexota bacterium
GGCTGCGCACTACCTGCCCGAACCGGTTCAAAGAGAGCGACATCATCTACCGCTGGGTCGGGGAGACTTTGTTTAGGGAATTCAGCACCGGTGGTGCTTGGAGAGATAGGCTTTCTTTCACGGTTTCCGGCGATAGGCGCCGGAGAAACGGACGATCCTGTTGAGAGAGCCGACGATGTAGGGCGCATTGATAACGTCCTGGTCGTTGAGGACCAGAACCGTCTCTCCTGGTGCGCGCTGGAGACCCAGGCTGTCTACTTCCAAGGGTCCGGCATGGGAGAGGAGTATTCGGCCATCGCCCGGCACAGCAGCGATACCTTGCCGTTCCCGGTGGGAAATCGGCGCCTGGATTACCGCAGCAGTGGGCCAAAGCGCCTCATGCCGCAGTTGGAAATAAAAGTGCCATCCTTGCGCCGCTGGGGCAAGAAAATGGCGGTCGTGATAGATGAGGACATCTTCGGGGCACTGAGCCATATGGACGAGGTCGGGGACGTTTCCAACTGCGACATCGCCTGGTTTGTGGTTTCCTACGACGAGGTGGGTGGACGGGCGCGACTGGTTCCGCAACGTGTGGTCCTCACTGCACTGGAGCGTGCCGTTGAGGGACTTACCGCGGGCCAGCCCGTGACTCTTTCCGAGTTTGAACGGCGCATCCGGTTGAAAATGTCACACGTCGAGGCGTAGCTGAAGCGACCGTCGTGCCCAGTCCAGATTTCGTCCAATGAGTAATTCGGTCTTCCGTGCATGATGCGTCGACTTCATTGGAACCAGTATCGTGTCAAACCCATGGCGGGCCGCCAAAGTACGAACCTCCTCAGCGTTATCGTAGGTCATGA
>DAINCT010000247.1:0-6213 GCA_036732245.1 Chloroflexota bacterium
GCGCCGTCGAGCAGGAATCGTGCAGGAATCCGGGGAGGGTCAGCTCCTCGGTCATGGTGTTGCCGCCGGCTCGAGCCTGTTCCTCGAGCACCAGCACGTTGAGACCCGACACGCCCAGGTAGGCTGCCGCAATCAGCGCATTGTGTCCCGACCCGACGACGATGACATCGTGCTCACCGGCCGTCATACCGGGGCCAGCATCCCGCCGAGGTACAGGTGGCCGATTTCCGGGTTGTGCAGGACCTCGTCGGCCGAACCGATCAGACGGACCTGGCCGCTTTCCATCACCACGCCATAGGTCGAATGCCGCAGGCCGGAGCGCGCGTTTTGCTCCACCAGCAGGATGGTCTTCCCCGCCTCCCGCATGACAGTCATCATCTCGAACACCTGCTTCAGGGTTTTGGGGTCCAGCCCCATGGACGGTTCGTCCAGCAGCACGAGCGCGGGGTCCAGCATCAAGCAGCGGGCAAACTCCACGATCTTTTGTTGGCCGCCTGACAGGCTGCCAGCTTTGTCGGCGGCTCGGTCCTTGACCACCGGAAACATTTCAGTCACCTCGTCGAGTCGACGCTGGACCAGAGCTTTGTCTCGCAGGATGTACCCGCCCATTTTCACGTTCTCCTGGACGGTCATCTCGGGAAACAGACTGCGTTCTTGTGGCACCTGCACGATGCCGTGCTCCAGCACCTGGCGAGGAGTCAAGCCGGCCAGTCGTTGATCGTTAAAGAAGATGGATCCCTCCCGCGGTTTGAGGAGGCCGCTGAGCGTTCGGAGCACAGTCGATTTCCCCGCACCGTTGGGTCCCACGATGCAGGTGACCGAACCGGCGGGAATCTCGAGATCCACGCCCCGGAGCACATCTCCTCCGCCGTATCCGGCGAACACCTTCCGCATACTCAACAACATCGGCTCAATCTCCCAGATACGCGTCGAGCACGGCGGGATTCCGGCGAATGTCAGCGGGTGATCCATCGGCAATGGTGGATCCTCGGTGCATCACACTGACCCGGTTACACAGGCCCATCACGAATTCCATGTTGTGCTCCACCACCAGGAAGGTGACGCCCCGTCCGTTCAACTCGCGGATACGGTCGGCGAGATACGTGATCATGGTCGGATTGACACCACCGGCCGGCTCGTCCAGGAGAATGACCTTTGGCTCGGCGATGAGCACGGAAGTGATCTCCAGCAATTTTTTCTGACCGTATGACAGGTTACCGGCCGGCATGTCCTGCAGGCCGGTCAATCCCACGAAATCCAGTAACTCCGTCACACGAGTTCGTTCCCGGGCCGCGCTCCAGCGACCAAGTCCGGCCGCGAAGCCGGGACGCTGCGCGCCCACATGGACGTTTTCCAGCACGGTGAGACGTGGGAAGATGCGAGTGAGCTGAAAGGTTCGGCCCACGCCGAGCCCAAAGACGGTTCGCGGCGATGATCCGGTAATCGGTTTGTCGCGCATGCGCACGCTGCCGGTATCAGGCTTTTCGTACCCGGTCATGACATTGAAGAGGGTCGTTTTGCCCGAGCCGTTCGGGCCAATGAGGCCGACGATCTCTCCTTCGTCGACGCGGACGCAGCAGGCGTTGAGCGCCTGGATGCCGCCAAACGACTTCGAGATATCCACGGCTTCCAGCAGGGTCATGGCGACCGCACCTCCCCGTGCGTCGCCAGATCGTCAGCGGCGGCCGGCGTAGCGGATTCCCGCGGCCCAGATGTCGGGGTGGTGGCCAGGCTCTTGCGTTTGGCTCGCTGGGAGGTGATCAGGCTCTGCACACTCGGTATCACGCCCTCAGGCAGAAGCAGAATAATCACCAGGAAGAGAGCACCGTACAGAATCAGGTAGAGGCCGCTCGATCCATAGGTGAAGGCGAAGTATTCGTGCGCCGGCTCGATGAGAAACGCGCCCAGCACCGGTCCGGCCACCGTGCCGAGCCCTCCGGTAAAGACCATCAGCACCATGCTGAGATCGGCCAGTGGATCGAACACGAATTGGGGATAGATGTAGGTGACGAAGTAGGCGTAGATGCCGCCCGCGATGGCGATGAAGAAGGCGGCGATGACGAAACAGACGAGCTTGGAGAGGCCGGCATTGATGCCCAGTCCCAGGGCGCGATCCTCGTCATCGCGGATGGCGCGCAGTCCAAGACCAAACTTTGATTGTCGGATCCACCAGGAGATCGCGACGGCGATCACCAGTACGATCAGCGCCGTGTAATAAAACGGCGGATTGAAGGCCGAGCCCATCCAGGGAGGCTGCGGCAAACCGCTACCGGTTGACCCATTGGTAACACCGCGCAGGTTGATCGCCAGCAGTTGACCGATGAAGAGCATGGCGATGGTGAGCACCACGAACACATGACGGCGCGTGCGAAGCGTAATGATGCCGAGCGGAACGGCACAGGCAGCCGCGATGAGCCCAACTACCGGGAGGAGGAAGAAGGGTTCGTAGCCGGTGGTGACCGTGATGTGCGACGAGAGCAGCGAGAGTGAATAGGCGCCGATGCCAAAAAAAGCGGCGTGGCCGAGCGAGATGTAGCCGGTGTAGCCGCCCAGAATGTTCCAACCGGTAGTCATGATGGCATAGATCAGCGTGAAGATGGCCATGGTCATGACCAATGGGCTATTCACCACCTGCGGGAAAACCACCGCGAAGACGAGAATCACGAGAGCCGTGAGGTAGCCTGCGATTCTCATTGGCGTCGAGCCACGACATTACCGAAGATGCCCTGAGGCCGGACGAGCAGGGCGAGGGCCAACACGACGTAAAAGACGAGGCTGGCCCAGACCGGCGACCAGACCACTGCCGTGATGTCTTCGACGACCAACATGACGAGTGAAGCGACCAGCGCACCGGCCAGGCTGCCCATACCTCCGAGAATGATGATGACCAGGAGGCGCGAGATCAGGTCATAGCCGCTCACAGGATTGAAGGTGTTAATTGCGCCGTACACCATGCCGCCGGCAGCAGCCAGCGACACGCCGAGACCGAAGGTCACGGTTTCGACGCGACTGACATTAATGCCGATGAGTTCGGCGGCGGTGCGGTTCTGAACCGTGGCGCGGATTCCCTGGCCAAACTTCGTGCGGTAGAGGAAGACGTACAGGGCCGCCAGCAACACCACGCTCATACCGAAGCCGTAGAGGTAGATGTACGCGATATAGACGCTGCCCACTTGAAACGACGAGTCCACATACGACGCGCTGATCTTCACTAGGTCAGCGCTGAAGGTGATGGTCAGTACCCCCTCGATGATCAGAGCCACGGCGAACATGACAAGGATCGAGAGCATGGTTCGTTCGCGTTTGAGCCGCTTGATGATGGTGATTTCTATCACGGCCCCGATGACAAACATGGCCGGAATGGTCAGCACCAAGCTGACAAACGGGTCGATGTGGAAGTGTTGCCCGAGGGTATACGTCAGATAGGCGCCCAGAATTACCAGGGCGCCCTGCCCAACGTTGATGATGTCCATCACGCCAAACACGAGCGTCAGACCGGAGGCCATGAGCGCGTACACGCCGCCGCTCAAGATACCGGTCACGATCGCGCCGTAAATCAGATCCACGTCCCTCTCGCTCTCCTAGCAGAATGGGAAGGAGAGGGGCACGTTGCCCCTCTCGTGAATGACGTGTTTAGTGCCAGGCCGGCTTCGGATACTCCACGGTCCGTACCGCGAACTTGCCGGGGTAAACCGGCAACGGCCGGCCCTTCTGCCATTGAACGATGAACGACTGGCCCATGGGGCGACCGGCACTGTCAAAGCGCATTGGACCCTGAAGAGTCTGGAAGGTGTCGTGGTGGATCTCGCGGATGAGTGCTGCATTGTCCAACGAATGGATCTTCTGCACCGCCTGCTGCAGCACCTGGCCAACGGAGTACGCTTCGGGGACATCCTGGCTGATGTCGGCCAGGGTGCCATGGTAGCGCTGCAGATAGGATTTGGTGAATTCGGAGTTCTGGAAGGTCTTGGCGCCGTACCACCAGCCCACGGGAACCATGATGCCCTCGGTATTGCGGAGACCGATGGCTTTGGAGAAAGTCTTTCCCTGGTCCGGGCCCGAGGTTGCGATGATCGCCTTTGGACTGTAGTGCTGTTGGATAAAGGTGTGGATTAGAGCGATAGTCAAGTCGGAACCGGGGGAACCGATCACGACCAGTTGGGCATGCGAGTGCACCGTGGCAAGCGCGACCGGCTGGAAGTCGGTGGTCTCAGCCGGGACCACCGTGCTGTAGACCGTCCGCACACCGTGCCGCTGAATGAAGCTGCGACCCGTATCAGTTTCCGGCTTGGCAAAGGGGTCGTCGACCGTGATATAGGCGGCTGTTTTCGGTCGCCGGGACGCGGGCAAGGTCTTGAGCCAGTTCGCAAAGCTCACCAGGTTGTCGGCCACGGGGGAAGGCTGCACGAAGAAAAAGTTCGGGAAGTTCTGCTGGAAGACGGAGGGTCCACCCCCGGCAGGCGCGAGAAACGCATAGCCGTAGCGGCGTGCGACCGCGGCCGACGGAATCGTCAGCAGCGAGGAAAACGGTCCAACGGTGAGGTCGACCTTATCCGAAGTGATCAACTTGGTGTAGTTGGTCGCCACCTGAGTGGGTGTGCTGGCATCGTCGTAGTGGATGAGTTGAACCTTACGTCCCAGCAATCCGCCGTGGCTATTCACGTTGTTCGCCCAGAGTTGATATCCCTGCAAAATGGCCTGACCGTCGCTCGAGAAGTCGCCGGAAAGCGAGACCGAGAAACCGATCTTGATGGGGCCGGCTGCCGCCGAGGCCTGCTGCGAAGGGAAAGCGGACACCGACAGAATGAGCGCCAGGATGGCAGTGCACGACAGCAGCCACTTGCTGCTGCGAGTAAACGCGATGATGGTCCTCATCTCCTCATATCCTTTCGAACTGCGGTGATTATCCTGAGGTTCTTCGCGGCTGCTGCGCTGTATCGCCTCCTCCTCAACCGACACAGAGGTGTTGCGACATCCAGTCGGCCTGCATCGGCCGGTACTTATAAGGAATGTTGTTGCAGACGTGATTTCCGTCGTCATACATGACCAGGGTTGCTTTGCCGTCCGAATCAGCTACCATCTCCTCGGCAGCTTCCGCCGGAAAGAGCCGGTCTTTCCGTCCCATCACGACCAGGGCCGGGGCGCGCAGGCGATCCATCAAGCCGTGAAGATCGAAACGCTCGAGTTTGCCGCGCGCGTCGTCTTCGTCGACGGCATGCAGACGTTTGATCAGGGCTTCGCGCGTGAGGATCGGTACGCGGTCGAAGTAGTCGACGAACCGATAGCCGGTGGCGAGAGCGATGACGGCGCTCAGACGCGTATCATGCGAGGCGGATCGGAGCGCATAGTATCCGCCGAAGGATACCCCCATGGCGCCCACCCGCCGGCTGTCGAGGTCCCTCCGACCGGCCAGATAGTCGAGCACGTGTCCCAACGGCACCTCGTAGTCGAACCGCATGGGAAGATCGAACTCGAGCTCGCCCTGCCCGGGGCCGTCGATTGCCAACACAGCCATGCCACGTGCCAGGAAGTCTTCGCCGTAGGCATGTAACTCCTCTTTGACGGAATCGAGCCCGGGAATCAGGATCACCAGCGGCGGTTTGATGACGTGAGCCGGTTTGCGCAGAATCCCCGGGATGACGTGGCCGCCCTCGTACGGAATCTCGACCCGTTCCGCGGGTGGATCGAAATACGGGAGAGCCCGCTCGTACAGTGCTATTGTCCGTTCGTGGGCAGCGCGATGCTCCTCCGGCGCGTGAAAGAACATGAACTTTCCAAAGTGATACAACATGGAGGCATGCCGGTAATGTTCGCCGGCGGAGCGAAGCCAGCCGGCTTCCTCCGATTCCCGGCCCAGAGCCTCATGCATGGCTCCCCAGCACGACCAGGCTGCGCACCACTGGTCCCACGACTCGAGGTCCGCCGTGATGCGTTGGAAGTCGTTGATATCGACGCCATTGGCCACGAATCGGGGGTACCAATTGTCAATGGCAGCCTGAACGCGTACGTCTCTCGCCACGCTCCATGCGTCTCCTTCGTTAATCGTCACTATACAGACGGAGATGGACCAGCGCAAATACCTCCTCGGTACACACCTGACACGGTGTTGCTACGAGGGCGGGCGGTTTCGGTCAAGCACGACCCAGATAGTTCGTGCTACGTCGGGACCCGGATTGGTCAATCGATGAGGCAAGCTGGCATCGAACGCAATCG
>DAINCT010000248.1:0-4004 GCA_036732245.1 Chloroflexota bacterium
TCCTCCGCCAGCACCCGCCGCAAGATCTTTTGCGCCGAAGAACGCGGTAGATCGTCCCGGAACTCAACCGCTCTGGGGACTTTGTGCTTGGCCAGCCGCTGCGCCGCGAACTGGGTGATGTCCTTTTTGGTCGCCGTCTCCCCGGGCTTAAGGACGACGAATGCCTTAACAATCCCCCCGCCGTACGGGTGTGGCACGCCGACGACGGCAACTTCCTTCACTTTGGGATGCTCGAACAGGACCTCCTCGACCTCGCGGGGATAGATATTCTCTCCGCCCGTGATGATCAGATCCTTCTTGCGATCGACGATGTAGAACCAACCGTCTTCATCCATACGGGCGATATCTCCAGTACGCAGCCAGCCGTCCTTGAGCACATCGGCTGTGTCGGCCTCGCGCCGCCAGTAGCCCTTCATGATCTGTGGGCCGCGCACGACCAGTTCGCCCGCTTCCCCGACCGGCACCGCGTTTCCGTTTTCGTCCTCGATGCGGGCATCCGTGTTCTGCACTGGCAACCCCATACTGGCGAGTCTGCTCCGGCGGTCGTGTGGCACGGCGTGCGTGACCGGCGAGGCTTCAGAAAGCCCATACCCTTCGTAGAGGTGTCCGCCGGTCAGTCGCTCGAAGTCCCGTTTGACCTCCGCCGGCAGCGGCGCTCCCCCTGACACACACACGTCGATCGACGACAGATCGTACTTTTTCGATCGCTGGTCGTTCACGATGGCCACATACAGCGTCGGCACCCCCGGGAACACGGTCGGTCGGTAACGTGGAATTGCCTCGAACATTTCGGTCGTCATGGGACGCGGAATCAGAATGGTCGTCGCAGCCAGCAGGAGGCCCGCGTTCATCACCAGCGTGACGCCATACACATGAAAAAAGGGCAAGACAGCCAGAATGGTCTCTTCGCCTTCCCTCAGTTCCGGGAACCAGCCCGTCATCTGGCGCGCGTTGGCGAGCAAACTCGCGTGCGTCAGCATGGCCGCTTTCGGGAGACCCGTCGTACCGCCGGTGTATTGGAGTAGGGCCACCTTCTCAGGGGGCACCGGGGGGACCACGATGTCGACCCGCCCGCCGCGTAGGAATCGGCGCAGGCTCTGCACCTTGCCGCCATATGTAACTGCCTGCTTGGGCTGTGGAGCTTTCCTCAGGTACTTGCCGGCAATACGTGCCCACCAGGGCATGAAATCGGTGGCGGACCCTACTACGACCGTGCGTACGCCACACTTCTCAAACACGTTCGCCACCTTTTCGAACAAGAGATCGAGGGTGACGATGACGGTCGCGCCCGAGTCCTTGATCACCGCTTCGATTTCTCGTTCCACTGACAAAGGTGAGGCGGTGGTGAGGGCCGCTCCCAGCCGAAGCGTGCCGTAATACGTCACCGGGAAGTGCGGCAGATTGGGCAGCAGGGCCAGCACCACGTCGCCTTCCTCCACACCCGCTGCCCTTAGGGCGGAAGACATCCGGGCCGCGTGATCGCGCAGTTCGCGGTATGTCATGCCGAAGTTCTGAAACACCAGCGCGCTGCGGTCGCCGAAGCGCTTCACCGTGTTCTCAAGCACATCCCAGATGGATTCGCTCGGAAGCTCGAGCGACGGCGCAACGTCGGGCGGATACTGGCTCAGCCAGGGGCGTCGGTCATACGGCGTGTCCGCACCGCTTGCCGCCGAAATCTCCGTATGCACGCTCGCTCTCCTCGTTTGACTGCCGCCATACTAGCACGCTGGCCGACAGTCTCCATCGGGGAAAGTACGGAGGAAAATCAGGCGGTCTGTTCGACCGCTTTTGGGCCGCGTCCCTGTCGGCGCACGGTCATCACACCCTTGACGCGTTCGATCCGGGAGAAGACGCGCGACAATTGATCGATACCACCGATCCGCAGAGTCGCCTTGAGCGTGGCGTGACCATCAGCATGGCTCAGCGCCTCGACCGAGGTCATGCTGACCCGGTCTTCCGAGACCGCGATTGCCACATCGCGCAACAACCCATCTCGATCCCACGCTTCGATCACGATCGGCACCGAATACAGTTGTTGATCGTCACGCGGACTCCAGTCCACCGTCACCAGGCGTTCCGTCTCTTTTTCGGTCTGGATGCGCGGGCAGTCCTGGCGGTGTACCGTCACGCCGCGATTGCGTGTGATGTAACCCACGATGGAGTCGCCCGGAGCGGGTGAGCAGTCGCTGGCCAGGCGTGTCAGTAAGTCGCCGACTCCCAGCACGCGGACATCACCCGACGTTGGCGCGGTCGGCGCAGCCACCAGGGGGATGTCCTCTTCGGCAACTTGCAGCAGACCAAGACGGTTGAGCACCTGGTGTGGGGTCAACGCCCCGTATCCCAATTGCGCCAGCACATCATCCGGGGTACGCAAACTCAGTCCGGAGGCCAGCTCCATCATCGCTGCATTTCCCAGTTCATTGAGCGTGCCGTGCCCGAGTTTCTGGAGCTGACCGTCTAGAATCTCTCGGCCGCGGGCAATGTTTTCCTCGCGATCCTGCCGCTTGAACCATTGGCGAATCTTCTGCTTTGCATTTGCGGTGCGCACGAATGACAGCCAGTCGCGTCCAGGTCCGTTCGCCGTCTTGGTCGTCAAGATCTGGATGCGATCACCGGTGTGCACCGGCGTATCGAGCGACACCATGACGCCGTTCACCTTGGCGCCGATGGTCCGGTGACCCAGCTCGGTGTGAATGCGATAGGCAAAATCGACCGGCGTGGCTCCAGTCGGCAAATCGATGATGTCGCCCCGCGGACTGAATACGAACACCTGCCCGGTGAACATGTCCATCTTCAGCGTATCTACGAACTCGGCGGCGTCGGGATTCAATTCGTTCTGCCACTGCATCAGGGCCTGGATCCAGTCCGACAGCGGTTGCGGCAGGCTGTCCGAGCGACCCTGCTCCTTGTAGTACCAGTGGGTGGCAACTCCGAACTCGGCCACTTCGTGCATATCCCACGTCCGGATCTGCACCTCCGTGGGCCGGGAATCCTCCGTGTACACGGTTGTGTGTAGCGACCGGTAGCCGTTCGGTTTCGGCACGGCGATATAATCCTTGAATCGGCTGGGCACGGGCAGCCAGAGAGAATGGACGAGCCCCATGACCTGATAACACTCTGGCACGCTATCCACGATGACCCGCAGCGCGAACAGGTCGTACACCCGATTGAGGTCCATCTGCACGTCTTGCCGGACCAACTTCTTATAGATGCTGTACAGGTGCTTGGCGCGCCCGGTCACCTCGCTCTCGATCCCCTGACTGCGAAGTTGTTCCTGCAATTGCTGGGACATCCGCTGAATGTACAGATCGCGCGACGCCCGTTCCTCGGCCAGCAGATCTACCAGCCACGTGTATTGCTCGGGTTCCAGGTATTTGAAAGCCAGATCTTCCAGCGGCGTCTTGATCTGGGCGATTCCCAGCCGTCCCGCCAACGGTGCGTACAGCTCGCGTGTGTCCAGTGCGATCCGGGTTTGTTTCTCCGGCGGTTGATAGTCCAGCGTTCGCATGTTGTGAAGTCGGTCAGCCAGCTTCACGATCACGACCCGAGGATCCTCGGCCATTGCCAGGAACATCTTGCGCACGTTTTCGGCCTGCAGTTTGGCGCGGTCGACTCGTTGACGCCGGTCCTCGCTCTCCTGCTGCTCGACTTTCCAGATGCGATGCCGATGGCCGATTTCGCCGAATTTGGAGACCCCTTCCACGATACGGGCCACGGCGCGACCGAACTCCCGCTCGAGCTCCTCGTATGTAATCTCGGTGTCTTCAATGGTGTCGTGGAGCAGTCCGGCCACGATCGACGTCACGTCCAGCCTCAGTGCTGCAAGGTAATACCCGGTAGCAATCAGATGTACCAGATACGGCTCGCCCGACTTTCGGACTTGCCCGGCGTGCGCATTCGCCGCGAAGTCATGCGCGCGGTGCACCGATTGCACCGCCGTCTCCGGCAGGTAGGCTTCAACCTCCTGCAGCAGAAGTGCGATCGAAGGCGACGCCTCTTTAGGT
>DAINCT010000248.1:4014-6198 GCA_036732245.1 Chloroflexota bacterium
GTACTGAAGTGTACTTGAAATTCGCGTTTTTGGCGACCCCTGGCCGCTTTCTGGGCGGCCACAACAGGATATCCTTGACTGTGACCGAACTTCGCTGGGTTTTCTCCAACCGCTGGGCACGCTACCTCATCACCGGGGCGCTGCTCGCGGTGGTGCTCTATAAAGTCAATCCGGACCAGGTCGCCCGCGCCGCCGCGTCTGCCCGTCCGCAATACCTCCTCTTCGCCTTGCTCCTGACCGGACCTTTTCTCTATTTCAAGGCTCTACGGTGGCACCTGATGCTCGAGACTGCGGGAGTTGAGGCTTCTTTTTCCGAGGCTGCGATTTCACTGATAGGTGGGATGGGGGTAGCGCTTGTCACTCCCGCCCGTCTGGGCGAACTGGTGCGCGCCGCATATCTCCGTGACCCGCAAAAATTGAAGATCGCCGGACTGGTGCTGGTCGACAAGGGGTTCGACGTGCTCGTGCTGGTCTGTCTCTCTATCGCTGGGGCATGGACCTTACTCGGAGCATGGGCCGGCCTGGCATTTACGCTGGTTGCTGCCCTCGGTCTGATCGCGGTATATGAGCCGTCCACTCTTTTACGCCGCTTGGTGCGCTTACCAGTGCGAATTCCTTTGAAGCCCAGGATCGAGCGCGTCGCGATCAGTCTGGAATCGCTCAGTCCGGCCTCCACCACAACGTTTCTCGCGCTCACCCTGCTCTCCTTTCTGGTCGTACTCGTCCAGTTCGGGATCATCTTGTTGAGTTGGCGGAGTTGGTCGCTCGACATTGTCTTTCTCACCTTCCCGCTGGTAGTGCTCACGAACGTCCTGCCCATCACCATCGGCGGCCTCGGCGTGCGCGAGGCCACTGCGGCCGTCCTCCTCGGACACTATGGCGTGTCCCAGTCGCACGCCGTGTTGGCTGCCCTGCTGATGTTCGCGCTCAATACTGCTCTGCCCGGCATCGTCGGAGCGCTGGTATTGCCGTTTGTCAGCCGTCCGCCTGCGTCCCCGGTCAGCGTCGTCGACCGTCCGTGATCCGGGAGCGCCTGTCGCCCATCTGGCACGCTGAAGAGGTCGGTCCGATGGCCGCCCAGGGTCCACGCGCCCCGTACGCGGCCCTTGCCGTCATGACCGGCGTTTTCGCCGCCGTCTTTTCATGGCTCAGCGTGGCCCGACACGCCGCCTTCCAGTCTCACGCTTTCGACCTGGGAAATATGGATCAGGCGGTGTGGAGCACGGTGCATGGGCACCTGCTACGGTTCACCGATATGGACGTCGGACCTGCCATTCTTACCTCCCGGCTGGCGATTCACGTCGAGCCCCTGCTGCTCCTGTTCGCGCCTTTGTACCTGCTCCACCCCGGCCCAGAGACCCTACTCGTGGCACAGGCCCTGGTCGTCTCCACCGGGGCGATTCCCGCTTATCTGCTGGCCCGGGAGGTGCTCGGTCGTGCCTGGCTATCGTTGGCGTTTCCAGTCGCGTACCTGCTGCATCCGAGCCTCCAGAACGTACTTCTAGATGATTTCCATGCGGTTGCGCTCAGCGCGGCGTTCCTGCTGTGGGCCTTATACTTCTTCCGCCGCTCCCAGGTACTTCCCTTTGCCGCGTTCGCCGCCTTGTCCATGGCCACGAAAGAGGAGGTCGGCCTGGTCATCGCCTGTCTGGGGGTTTGGGCCCTTGCTCGACGACGCCCGTGGCTTGGCCTGGTATGCGTGCTCGCCGGCGCTGGGTGGTTCGTGGTCTCGGTGGCGCTCATCATCCCGCATTTCAATCCGGCCGGGCACTCGCCCTACCTGGCCCGTTATTCGTACCTGGGTCAGGGTCTCACCGGTATCGTACGGGGTGCCGCGCGTCATCCCTCGCTGGTGCTACGCACGATGCTCTCGGAACCGCGGTTGCAGTATCTGCTCGATCTCTTCCACCCGCTTGGATTCACGCCCCTGCTGGCATTTCCCGTGCTGGCGGTCGCTCTGCCGATATTTCTCATCAACATGCTGAGCACCGACGCCACGATGTATAGCGGCTTCTATCAATACTCGGCCGAGATTGTGCCGGTCACGATCGTCGCCTCGATCCTCGGCATCGCCTGGGCCGGGAGACTCGCCGACAGTCGCGGGCGAGGAAGAGCTTCCCCTGTCGTGCCGGTGCTGTGCGGCCTGGTGGTCATCGCGTCTCTGATCGACAGCCGAATCTACGG
>DAINCT010000249.1:0-6192 GCA_036732245.1 Chloroflexota bacterium
CGAGGACGTTGAGCGGCTAGCTGTTATGACCGACACAGCGTCGGATGAGGCCCTATATCGCCTCCAGCGCCGTCTCAAGCAGATGGGGGTGATCGCCGCCCTCGAACGGGCCGGTGCCCGGGAAGGCAGCAAAGTGCGCATCGGAACGGTCGAGTTCGCCTGGGATTCGAGTTACGAGGCTGAAGGAGCCCCCAAGCGGAACCGCTCTAGGTCGAAAAAAGCCGTCGGAAATCACCGCTAAACGACCCCAGAAATTCGTGCATGTCCAGCACATCATCTGACGTAATGGGCGCCATGGCGGCGAACTGCTGGTCTTCTCGCTGGGAGACATCCTGCAACACGGATTCTCCCTTGTCGTCTTTCAAAGCGATCCAGAAGACCTGTTGGTTCCGGCAGAGGCTGCAGCGGACGCTCACAATCCACAACTGCTCATGACGAGCAGCGAGACGCACGTGGTCTCGTTCGAAACAGCGTCGGCACACGTGGCAACGATAGCTACTGATGAGTTGCTTGAGTTTCTGCTCTTGGCCTGCCGGGAACTCAGCCATACTCAAGCGTCGGGGCGACGCTCGCCTTCCTCGATGTCATGACCTCGCTCAAAGAGCCCGTTGACGAAGTCCCGATACACTTCCAGGCGTTCGTCCTGCTCGGCAGGGAGCCGAATCGACGAACTCTCCAGGATAGACTCTTCCACAAAGATCGGCGCTTCGGTCCGCACGGCCAGCGCAATAGCATCGCTGGGGCGAGAATCGATATCTAACCGCTCGTTCTGAGCGGTAACCAGACCGATCTTGGCGTAATAGACGTCGTCCGTTAGATCCGTCACGTGTACGTCTGCCACGCGAGCGCCAAGCTCCTGAATAACGGACTTGAGTAGGTCGGCGGTCAAGGGCCGCGGCGCCTTTTCATTCTGAAGCTCGAGCGCAATCGCTTGCGATTCGTTCTGTCCTACCCAGATAAGAAGGTACCGGTCGAGCTTGTCGTCTTTGAGTATTACAACTCGCTGACCGTTGGTCAAATTCATTCGCACGCTCTCGACGACCACCGGAATCATCATGTTCTGGACCTCGATTCATTGCCGCTAACCAGGATATTCTACCATCCGATCGCAACGCTGACCCTTAGAGTCACGTGTGGATCGTGGTCGTCTTCCTCTCAGGATCCTACCCCGTGAGCAAGTCCTGGACCAATCGAATGGAGGTGGCGCGACCGTTTGCGCCAACATCGATCAGGACTGCATTAAACATGACGGGACCACGTCCCATCTCCAACCGGCGGTACATCTGTGTGAGGTAGCGCTCGATGATCGCGGTGGGGTCGCTGCCGATAATTGAGTCGCGTGGACCCACCATGCCGACGTCGGTGATATACGCCGTGCCCCTGGGAAGGAGGCGCGCGTCGGCCGTGGGCACATGCGTGTGGGTGCCGACCAGCGCGCTTATCCGTCCGTCCAGATAAAATCCAAGTGCCTGCTTCTCACCCGTTGCTTCGGCGTGGACATCGACGAATATGGCAGTGCGTCCGTCGAGTTCGCTCAGGAGGGCGTCCATGCCGCGAAATGGGTCATCCAGCGATTTCATGAAGACTCGACCCTGTACGTTCACTACCGTCAGAGTCTCACCGTTTGCCGTGACGTCGGTCCAGCCCCGGCCGGGCGTTCCGGGTGGCCAGTTGAGCGGGCGCACGATCCTCGGCTCCTCGTCCAGGTACTCGATGGCCTCCCGCTGATCCCAGACGTGGTTCCCGGTCGTCAGTGCGTCGACGCCCAGTTCGAACATCTCCCGAGCGGTATCGCGCGTGATACCCGCCCCGCCGGCCATGTTTTCGCCGTTTGCGAGGACCACGTCCGGTTGGTGCTGCTCACGCAAACGGGGAAGGAAATGCCGGACCGCTTTGCGGCCCGGCTTTCCGTACACGTCACCGATGAAAAGTATGCGCACTATTTGGCGTAGTCGACCACACGCTTCTCGCGAATGACCATGACCTTGATCTGTCCTGGGTATTCCAGCGTCTCTTCGATCTTGCTGACGATCTCTCTGGCCATGCGGGCCGCGGCCAGATCGTCCACATCTTCCGGCTTGACCACGATTCTCACCTCGCGGCCGGCCTGGACCGCGAAGCTCTTATCCACGCCATCGAACGAATTGGCAATGTTCTCCAGTGCTTCCAGTCGCTTCACGTAGCTCTCAAGGGTGTCCCGCCTGGCGCCTGGTCGGGCACCGGAAATGGCATCGGCGGCCTGCACCAGAAATGCTTCCACGGTCTGAGGCTCTTCCTCGAAGTGATGGGCCGCAATGGCATGCACCACTTTGGGTGGCTGTCCTAGCCGCTTGGCGATATCGGCCCCGATCAGAGCATGCGGTCCCTCGACTTCGTGCGAGACCCCTTTGCCGATGTCATGAAGGAGCCCCCCACGACGAGCCACGTTCACGTCCGCGCCCAGCTCCGCCGCCATAATAGCCGCAAGATGGGCGGTCTCGACCGAATGCTTCAGAACGTTCTGGCCCATGCTGAAGCGGAAGTGCAAACGGCCCACTGCTTTTAACAGGTCTGGATTGAGGCCCGGCACCCCGGCTTCAAACGCGGCACGCTCTCCCTCTTCCTTGATGATGTTCTCCACATCGGCCCGGGCTTTGTCTACCATTTCTTCGATGCGCGTCGGGTGAATCCGGCCGTCTTGAATGAGCTTGATCAATGCCTGGCGGGCAATCTCTCGCCGCACTGGATCGAAGCCCGAGAGAATGACGGCTTCGGGCGTGTCGTCGATGATCAGATCGACTCCCGTGGCCATCTCGAGCGCCCGAATGTTTCGGCCCTCGCGCCCGATGATGCGTCCCTTCATTTCCTCCCCGGGAAGGGGCACGACTGAGACCGATGACTCGGAGACCTGATCCGAGGCCCAACGCTGAATAGTTGTGGTGATGATGCGGCGGGCTCGATCGTCGGCCTCCTCTTTGGCCTGTGCTTCGATCTGGCGCACCATCTGGTTGGCCTGGTCCCTGACCTCGACTTCGATATTGGCCATCAACACGCCAACCGCTTCGTCGCGCGTCATGCCGGATACCCGCTCCAGCTCGTGACGTTGTTCCTCGATCAGCTCGTCGATTTTGGTCCGATGCTGTTCGATCTCGTCTTCCCGCTGGTTCAGTGCTCGCTCGCGCTTCTCCAGGCGGTCCATGCGCTGGTCGAGGTTCTCTTCCTTTTGCTGAATGCGGCGCTCCTGGCGCTGCACCTCGGTGCGCCGTTCGCGCGCGTCCACCTCCGCCTCAGAGCGGATCCGATGCGCTTCGTCCTTTGCTTCCAGGACGATCTCTTTTTGCT
Source organism: Chloroflexota bacterium (assembly GCA_036732245.1). Lineage (GTDB taxonomy): Bacteria > Chloroflexota > UBA5177 > UBA5177 > UBA5177 > JANWJD01. Next base: position 3,322 of record DAINCT010000249.1, read on the forward strand.
GAGCCTGCGCTTCCGCCAGCAGGCGGTCGGCATCAGCCTTTGTAGACTGCGCTCTGGTCGATGCTTGTCCCCGTGCGTATACGTACGCGGCCGCACCACCGATCAGAGCCGCTACCACCGCCACCAGGACGGTTATCACGGTTCCCATGGTATCGACTCCCTCGTAGCCCACGTCCCTGCAGGATCAGTGGGTCGCCTTTTGGCTGCCTAAATGGTACACCATCTGTAGACAGCTTCCTGTCGGCGGAGGCGCGTTCTCAGGCTACTTCCGGTCGCTGCGGATGGACTTCAGACCGACGTTCGTGCGTTCCCGAAGGGTATCGCGCAGCACCAACTCAGGTCGCCATGTTACGACTCGCCGGCGGCTGCTTTTGCCTCGTTCCAGTACCCGTCGAGTTGGGCGGGCGAGAGGTCGCGCAACACCTTTCCGTCGGCCGCGACCCGGGTTTCAACCTGCGTGAAGCGGCGTTCGAATTTGCGGTTCGCCAGTCGGAGTGCCTCTTCTGGATCGATGCGGAGATGACGCGCCACACTCACCAGAGCGAACAGTATGTCACCAAACTCTTCGCGTTGGAGCTGTTTGGAATCTCCAGTGCGTATTTCGCTCTGCAGCTCGACCAACTCTTCGTCCACTTTGGCCAGCACTTCGTCGACTCCCGGCCACTCGAACCCGACCGAAGCTGCGCGTTTCTGCATCAGGTTGGACTGAGGCAATGCGGGCAAACCGCTTGGGATCTCTTCCATCACCGACGCGCGCTTTGGTTTTTCGCGTTGCTTGAAAGTCTCCCACGCGTGCCGGACATCCTGGGCGCTGGAGAGTTCCACGTCGCCAAACACATGAGGGTGTCGACCGATGAGCTTTCGAACGATCCCCTCGATCACATCTTCGATCGTAAACGTACCTGACTCCGCCGCGATCTGGCTGTGGATCGTCACCTGAAAGAGCAAGTCGCCCAACTCCTCAGCTATGAGGGCCGGCTCCCCGCTATCCAGCGCGTCCAGCACCTCATAAGCCTCCTCCAGCAGATGAGGCTTTAAGGAAGAATGCGACTGTTCTCGATCCCACGGACATCCGCCCGGCGCCCGAAGCGTTCGGGTAAGTTGCATCAGCCCCGTAAAGGTGCGTACGTTTTGCGTCTCGGTCAGTGGAGGCACGAAGAGAAAACTCGAGTCGTCGATGCCGACAGAACGGTCGAGTTCGCCGAGTGGCACCGGGTACGCCTCCGGGTGGCCCGAGACCGCTACCCGAACGATGTGGACCACGTGGTCTTCCGGATAATACTTGCCCAACCACAGTTTGACTCCCGACGCGACACTGCGATTGTGCAGGCCCGAGACGAGCGCAGGAGCAGTGGGTACCGGTGCTCGCCAGGGACGACGGACGCTGTCACCCGGCACCTCGCCCACGGCGTTTTCGCGACCCAAAGCCTCCATTTCGTGTGCGTCAAACACCTCTAGCCACGACGCATCGACCACACCTACTGCTTGCAGGATGGACTCGATCGGGCTGAGGCCCTGCACGATCTTAAAAGGAATTTCGAGGCTCTTCAGGCGCTCTAGCAACAAGCGGACGCTGGTGTCACCGACGGTGGGACTGCCCGGTACCGCGTACACCACGCCGGGCGAGTGCTGCGCCAGATTCGCCAGTTCGTCGGCAATACAGTCATGCACGGATCCCAGTCCGTCGTGCTCCTGGTAGACGGAGTCAAAGGAGTGGACGGTGAGATTTGGCACATGTTCTCGCAAGCTGCGCACCGACGGGTGAGTTGCCATCCGTACATAAATTTCGGGAGTTCGTTCCAGGAAGCCGGCTGCCTCGAGCGTGAGGGATTCCCAGGGTCCCGGTCCCAGGCCCACGATGGAAATGTGTGACTGCTCGGTTTGCACGACGAAACTCCTGATTAGGCGATCAGCTCCGAGTCGAATTCGGACGGAACGATGACCCGCAAGGCGCGCGGCGCTACCCGGAAGTGGGTCGGGGTGTGGCCGATTAACTCCCCATCGAGTTGGAGCGGAGCCTGTTCGTCCCCGCGAACGATGAGATCGCGTACGCGGATGACCTCCACGTCGCTGAAGGTGGTTGTGCCCGCAACCAGTATGGGAATCGATTGGCGGGCCATGGCAAGTGGACCGCGTCCTTTGATGATGCAGAGGTCGAGCCAGCCGTCTGTGGCCACGGCCTCCGGCGTGAATCGGTATCGCCCGCCGTACAGCCGTGTGTTGCCGAGTACCAACATGAGCGCCTGCACGCGCCGGATGACCCCGTCGTAGCGCAGCTCCACGTCAACTCCGCGATAGAACGTGGCAGTGGCGAGCGTGACTGCGACGTACGGGAGGATCCCGAAGCGGCTTTTGAACCGCTCGAGTCGGCGGGCCCGGCGGACGACCTCGCTGTCGAATCCAATCCCTGCCATCAATAAGAAATAGCGGTCGTTGGCGATGCCCAGATCCAGCGTCTCCGTTCGACCAGAGAGCAAAGACACGGCAGCGTCCCTGGGGGACAACGGCAATCCGATTTCTCGAGCCCACACGTTGACCGTGCCGTAGGGCAGGAATCCCAGCGCCGTGGAGGTTCCGGCAAGTGCCTGCACGGCCTCGTTGATCGTCCCGTCACCTCCGGCCACGATCAGTGCGTCTCGTTTCGCCCTCACCGCTTCACGAGCGATGCGGGTGGCATCCCCCGGACCGCGGCTGCGATGAACCTCGACGTCCCAACCATCGCCCTCCAGTACATGAAGTGCTTCGGTCAGGTGGTCTCGAGACGCCATCTTGCCCGCCGTCGGGTTCGATATCACCGTGGCTCTCAACGCTGCTCCTCAAGCATGGCCTGCACCGTCGACGTATCGCTCCACGACAGTTTCCGGCCGTGGG
>DAINCT010000250.1:0-6147 GCA_036732245.1 Chloroflexota bacterium
TGGCGCTCGCTCGTCTGCACTCTAAACGGCTAGACCGCTGCTTGCGTTCAACGGCTGGTTTGTTACCTTCGGCAGCGTATGAACTCGACCAGTCTGACGCCGAGTATCCCGTGCGCCTGCGTGTGTCCGCACGGCTCGGCCGATGAGAAGGCGCATGGTTCGCCGCTTGATCCTGCCGCCACCTGGGCCGCTTTTCAGAAGACTCTCAGTCAATGAAAAGGGTACCCGCCGCGCGTATTGTCGTTTCGGCAAACGCTCAGGGGACTCATCGAGTCCTCCGCTCGGTGGAAGAGGGGGGAGAGTTCGACTGCCAGTAGGGAGATAATCGTATCATCCACCAGCGGACGATTGGCCGAACGGGCCTGGCCAAGAACCGTGTGGGGCCCATTGCCCGGGCCACGTCGCGCACGATCTCCTGAAAGGAGTGGCGCTGATACCCCAGGAGACGCTGGCTGTCCTCGGTGTCCAGCCAGTCAGTGCAATACGGCTCCTGTCCGAATGCCTCATCCGGCAAGCGGCCAACCCCAATCAGGTCCAGCATGCTTTCGAGGTAGTCACGGTAGAGCACCTGACAGGATCGCCCGCCGCCAATAAGCGAAACTCTACCCCACACATCAGCCTCCACTGCGTTGGCGATTGCCAGTCCGGCATCGTGCGTGTGCAGAACCTCAAAGCGAGTGTCGAGCGGGATACGAAACATGATGGGGTGCGGGCTGCGCATGGCAAGCGGCGGAACGTCGCAGAAACGGAAGATGGCCCATTCCAGGCCTGAGTGGCGAATCATGTCCTCACAGGTCAGTTTGTGGCCGGAGTAATGATCCGTCGCCTGCACCGGATCGGTCACGCGGCGCGGAGGGGACAGATGCTGCGTGTGACCGAACACATCGAAGGAGGAGGCGAAGAGAAAACGCGGTGGATCCGGCCGGCTCGAGGCCGAATCCAGCAGCCGGCGTGTACCGCCTACGTTGATCGACTCTGCCTCCTCCGGCTGCTCTTCCGACTCAGGCGGCAGCATATAGGCGAGGTGTACGATGACATCTTGGTCGCGCACGACTGAGGCGAGATCCGCGTCGCGCAGATCACCCCAGACAACCTGCGCGTTGTTCGGGAGTCGCCTGGCGGCCCGCCGATAGGCACGAGTGGGACGCGCCAGGCAGCGCACAGTGTGACCCTGACGCACCAACTCTTGCACGGCGCTCCCGCCGATATTCCCAAAGGCCCCGGTCACCAGTACCCTCATGTTCTACCGTCGCCCCTCTGAATGTACCCGCCGTGGGTGCCCACGTTGACCTGCGAACCGCGCTTCCACGGGGTAACCGAAGTCTACTCCGGATGCTGAGTGTACCTACTAATTCCTCCGCAAATCCGAGGTATACTCGTGTACTGAATGGAGGTATCTCCGCCATCGATGGTGCCTGGATTGAGTCGTGTTGGATTCCGACCTGGACCGCAGTCACTCATACATAGGAGGTCAGCTCATGCCACAAGTCCATGCCGAAGTGACGATCGACCAGCCAATCGAGGAAATCTTCTCCTATATCAGCGATCCTCGCAACGAATCTCACTGGATGCCGGGTGCCACCGGCATCAGTAACGTCTCGGACGGGCCCACCCACATCGGCACGACCTACGACAGCATGGTTCACTTCCTCGGTCGGGGCATGGACTTTACCGTTGAGGTCACGGAGCACAACCAGCCGACGGACTATGGTTACCGGTCGAAGCATGGCGCCCTCGAAGCGCAACGACATTTTCACCTCGAACCGGTTGACGGGGGAGCGACCCAGATCAGGATGGATCTGGAGGCTCACAGCCACCACAGTGTCCTGCGGTTCGCCGAGGATGTGCTCCTGCGGGCTGGCCGTCGGCACGAGCAGCACAGTCTTGAGAACCTCAGGGATATCCTGGAAACTCACGGCCCGGATCACCCGCGCCACGATCGCTGACGTAAAGATTCGACTCGATACCATCGTCGTACTAATGCGCATGGGTGGGAATTCGCTGACGATTACTCTCCCGTGACGCCGGGAGCGATAGTCGTCTCGTTTCCATCCTTCAACTGTCGGAGGGCGCCTCTGATCCACGACACCATGCACGGATCCTTGGTCCAGGTCGGGTCACGTATGCCGGAGCGACGTGCGCGTGCGGTGGCAACGACTTGTCACGACAGGCGAGGTCGGTCTGTCGGCCGTCTCGACTGACGGCAGGCGTGCGTATCGCGATTGTGGGCGCGGGCGGTGCCGGCCTAACCACTGCGTGGCTACTTGAAGCGGCGCATGAGGTGACCCTCCTCGAACAGGAGGAGCGGCTGGGTGGGCACGCCGATACCGTCGACATCGAGCAGCACGGCGTCTCCTACAGCATCGATGCGGGCTTCGAATTCTTCTCCGCATCGATGTTCCCCACGCTCCTTCGCCTCGTCAAACTGCTCGCTGTGCCGCTGCACCGCTTCCCGATGACCTTCACCTTCTACACCACCGACGGCCGGCGGACTATCGTGATGCCGCCGCTACGACCTGGGGGCATTGCCTGGTCGTCCTTTGCACCACGCACGCTCGGATTGCTGCTCCAATTTCAACGCCTGTTGGAGCGGGCGCCGGCCACGATCGACCTGGATGGGGGCGCGTTTACGCTGGAAGAATTTCTTGATTCCAATCATGCCAGTGCCACTCTCCGGGACGAGTTCTTCTACCCCTTCGCGTTGGGCGGCTGGTGCGTGGAGATGGCGGAATTTGTGCAGTTCTCTGCATATGATGTCCTGCGCTATTTCGTTCTCAATCGCCCCCCCGGTCTCGGTCCCACCTGGTGGTTCGAGGCAAAGGGCGGTACGCAAACGTACGTCGCAGCGCTGGCGAGGTCCTTGCGACGGACACAGGTGCGGCGGTCGGCTCGGGTCACAGGGGTGCACCGGTCACCGGGCGAGGACACCAGATACCTCATCGCAGTCGACGACGGTTCCGTGCAGGAGGTCGATGCTGTGGTCTTGGCCACCAATGCTTCACAAGCTGCCGAGTTGCTTGCCGGGCTACCAGGCATGGAGCGACGATCCCGGGAGTTGAGCCGCTTTGAGTATTTTACGACGACGATTGCCGTCCATGGCGACGAGCGTTTGATGCCCCGGCGACAGCGGCACTGGTCGGTGTTTAATACCGGCTTCGATGGCGCGCACAGTACCTCTACCGTATGGAAACCCTGGAATACCGGATCCCGGCCGATCTTCAGAAGCTGGGTCACCTATGAGAACCACCTGCCCACGCCGCTCTACGCGCTGCGGACTTACGAGCATCCGAAGGTCACGCGTGCCTACTTCGAGGCGCAACAGGCGTTGCACTTGATGCAAGGACAGGACAATGTGTGGCTGGCCGGAGTGTACACGCACGATGTTGACTGTCATGAAAGTGCGGTGCTCTCGGCCGTCCACATCGCCGAACACTTCGCCCCCGCGGAGGAGCGCCTGCGTGCCCTGACCGGTGCGAGCGTGGTTCCGGTATCGTAGGCTGATCTGGCAGCGAGGGCCGACACAAATCCGCTACCTTTAGCAGAACATGCGGGCGGCGGTTGGAAGGTGGATAGGACCGCGACCATGAAGGACACCCCGAAGCGGCGCTTCTTGATGCGATTGATGCGTCTAGCCGACAGTGGGACGCAGCTGGCCTACCGCATCAGTGCAGGACGTCTCGGGGAGCGGCAGTTGGCATACTCTATCCTGCTGCTCCACACGATCGGTCGCAAGACGAGCCGAATCCGTACCCACGCCCTGCTCTACATTCGTGATGGCGGGGATTTCGTCGTCTGCGCGTCCAACTTCGGATCATCCCGCCATCCTGACTGGTATGTCAATCTGCGGTCTCACCCCACCGCGCGTATTCAGGTTGGCCAGGCCGAGTACGAGGTGTCGGCGCGGACAGCCGGCGCCGAGGAGCGCCGACGGCTCTGGTCGGACTTCCTTGCGGTGCGTCCTCAGTACGCGGACTATCAGGCCGCAACCACGCGCGAGATTCCGCTCGTCATCCTCACTCCCTCGCCCGTGGGCAGCGCATAAGGTAACACCTGCAGAATGGAATGACTACGATGGCAAGATATAACTTCGATCCACAGGTAATCCACTCGGTGGCGCTGGACCATCTGGGCCCGCCCTCGGTAGAGCACTTCGATCAGCTGATCGAGACCCTGGCGGCGCGCTATCCCGGGCAGATCCATGGCGACCAACCGTGGGTGTTCAGCAACGCCGGTGGCGTGATGATCCAGATAAAGTTGCTGCACGCCTCCTTGAACGAGTACATCCTCATCTGGGGAACGGCCATCGGGACGGAGGGCCATTCAGGCCGCAATCCGGTCAAGTTCTACGACACCGTGCTCCACGGTGAGGCGTGGTACGGCAGAGAGGGACGATTCGAGCGCGAAGTCTACCGTCCGGGCGATCTCATCGTCGTCGACAAGCGTGAGAGCGCGGGAATCCGGGTGGATGACTCGGTCTGGATGGTCGAGTATGCGCGCGGACCGGTGTGGCGACTACTCCCGTTCGGCCTCGCCGACTCGTTCTTCAGTACCCTGGACTTCGCGACGGTAATCCGGACGTTTCGCATCTACATTGCCCTTTCGCGGCGGGGCTGGGGCCGTCGTGCCCCTGATTAGCGTGCGGCGGAAGGACGATCCGACCGAGTAACGACGCTGGACAATAGGGATCGGTTGGTGTACGGTCACATAGGACGAGCCTTACGTCGTGATCAGTCCCGCAAGACGCGAAAGGAGTACCACATGAGCGAGCATCACGTCACAAAAATGCCCCACCGAGTTACAGCGGAGATTGAGATCGACCTGCCGGTTGATGAGGTTTTTGCGTATGTGACGGATCCGCAGAACCAGGTGCACTGGATGCAGGCAGTAACCGGGATACACGATATTTCAGGGCCACCAGGCATGGGTCAGAGATATACGGCAGACGCCCACTTTCTCGGTAAGCGGTTGGAGCAGACGGAGGAGATCACCGATTTCACTCCAAGTCAAGAGTACGCATGGCAGACAGTCAAGGGCCCGGTCCACGATGTGCATCACTTCGTATTCGAAACACATGACGGCAAGACGAGAGTCACCGTCGAATTGGGCGTGAAGGATCTACATATACTCGGCCGGATGGCGGAACCGCTCATCGTGCGCTCGGCCCGGCGGCATCAGGAACATAGTCTTGAAACGCTGAAAGACCTGCTCGAAACGCACGGACCGGGTCATCCGCGTTAGCTGCACTCTGCCGCTTATTCGTATGCCAGTACGTCGCGCACGGTCAGGCGTGACGCATTCCACGCGGGCAGCAGACTTGCCAGCGTGGCCAGTGCCAGGATGCCACCGAGCCAGATCAAAGCTCCTGATCCTGAGAAGGTGTAGGCAAGAGGTGCGCGAATAAACAGCGTTCCGACAGCTGCGCTGAGTGAGGGAGCGAGTGGAAGCGCTAACAATGCGCCAAGCGCCCAGCTCAGAGCCGCAATCACAATTGCTTCCACGACGACGACCTGGAATAGATCGCGATTGGAGGCGCCAATGGCACGCATAATGCCGATCTCCCGCGTTCGCTCGAGTGCGTTGATTGCCATAGTGCCCATAAGTCCGAGCCCCCCAACCAGGGACAGAAGTATCGCCATGCTGAGCAAGAACACCACTATGAGGTCGAAGTTGGCGCCGAGTATAGCCCGTTGGTCGTCCGTCGTGTCCACCCCGGCCACGCCGAAGCCATGACGTTTTAGCTGAATTTCCAGCGCACGAGCCACACTTCCTTCGGACGCGGCATCGTGGTGAGCGGTAACCACCTGCAGACGATCTACCAAACCGGCCCGCCCGGTAACTCGAGCCAAAGACGAGTAACTGACGTAGGCGATTGGCCCCTCCTGAACACCGCGCACTATGCCAACGATCATCCACGACGAAGAGCGTCCGTTCACGAGGTAGCGAACTCGCGAGCCTACCTGTGCGTCTGGCTCATCCGTCAACACATCGGCATTGACGACCATGGCACCTTCGTCCGCCGGCCTCAGCCATCGCCCCTGCAGGACCACCGGCTTGATCAGCGCGCTATTCGGGAGTGGCGCTACAACAGACACGTTGGAGGTCGCTTCCCTGCCTCCCACGCGCTCCGCTGTCGCCAGCCCCCAACCT
>DAINCT010000251.1:0-6085 GCA_036732245.1 Chloroflexota bacterium
ATTCAGAAGAGGCGCCGCGCTCGGCGCGACGCCTCTTTTTTGAATGGTTAGTAGAAAGTCAGGCTACACGACGGTGAAGTCGATGAACGCCTGGGTGGTCTGGCTGCCGTGCCAGAGTTGCAGCGTGACATACCCCTGGTTCGAATGACGGCTGATTGCACTATTTGGCACGGTGAACTTCGTCGACCAGTGGCCGCCTCCGTCCGTGTTGGTGTAATAGTCGTGCCGCTGGCCATTCGGGAAGATGACGTGCGCCCAGATTCCCAGCGTGGTGTGCAGGGTGGACTGGATCACGATGACATCATACGTCCCATGGCGCACGGTGTGGTACCAGAGGGAGGTCCACTGGAAGTTGAGGTTACTGGGGTGTGCGCTGGTGGGAAGGACCGTCAGTTGATCGGAGGCACGCGCGCCCGACGCTGAAGCGCTCACGGTGTAGGTACCCTGGGCAGCCTTGAACGGAATCCGCAGGGAAGTAGAGAAGTTGCCGTTGCTGTCCGTAAAGACCGACTTGGAGATAGCACGGTTGCCACCGCCTCGCAGGTCAACAGTGGTGTTCACCGTCACCGTTGCATTCGCCGGGAATCCCGTACCCGCGAAGGAGACATCCTGGTTCGGCAGTGTCTGGTGCGGGAGCACCGAAGCCGCAGCGTGCAGTGGTTTTGCCGTTGGCTGCGCGGTCGGCTGAGCCGTGGGCTTCGGAGTCGGTTTCACCTGGCGACCCACGATGTTGAGCCTGGCGTAGACCTTCTGGCCTGTGTCGACGTCGGTGGCCACGACAGTGTATGTTCCCGGGCTGGTGTAGCTGGGGATGGCGACGTACTTCGTGAAGTTGCCGTTGCCATCGGTTGAAGCGGTCACGGACAACGTCTGCTGGCCGCTATTCGTGTTAATCGTGATCTGGACACGTACCTGAGAATACGAAACAAAGTCATGACCCACGATGCCGGCCGCAGTTCCGACAGTCACCGTCGACTTGTTGAGAACGATGGAACTCCGGTAGACGACGTAGACGCGACCCGGAGCCTGCTTATTGCTGGTTTGACCGACGGCCGTCAAAGTGGCAAACCCGACCTTGACTCCATTCGGCGGGTTGACGCCGACGTTGTACACGTTGCCGTGCGAGTCGGCATTGGGTGTCCGCGTGACGAGTACATCGTTACCGCTGTACGTCGGGAATGTGACCTGGATTTTCACCGACTCGTTGGCTGCAAAGCCCAGGGCGTCGATAAAGAAGCCCGAGTGCGCGATTACAGTGGTCGTCGCAGTGGGAGCGCCGGTGCGAACGATGATCAGCGGCAGGATGGTCAGCCGGGTCGTGGCTGATACTCCGTGTGCGTCCTTGGCGGTAAGCGTGTACGTGCCTGATGCCACGAAACGGGGCAGACTCAAGTGAGCGGTGAAGGTACCATTGGAGCCGACCACGGCAGTCGCTTGAATGTGCTGGCTGTGGCCGGCCACCGGGGCGTCAATGTACGCGGTAGCGTTATCGGGCGACGTGAAGCCCGAGCCGTTCACCACCACGGTTGCTCCTTGCGGAACAGTGCTGTGTGCCAGTTGCAGGCTGCCGGCGGCGTTCACGGTTGCCGTGGCCTGCGGCAGCGCGAACGCGAGCATGGCTAGGACTAGAGCTGCCAATATCGGAATGTTGAACCAGGATCTGATCTTCATACTTCTTCCCCTTTTTCTTGCATTAGTTGAATGTTCTGCAGCGTCCTCCTTCGCTGCACCGCGGAAATTTAGCGCAACTCCTGTGCCACAATGTGTCGCTTTATGAATAAATTCTTACCTGGACATAAACGGTTCCTTAATACGCTCCAATTCGCTCCCCTTCGGGGCATTTCATCGAATCGGAGGTGCGCCGGCCGCGGCGTTCCGCACCGTAGAGTGGATCTACACCCGTCCGGTGCATGGGCATCGGAGCCTGGTGGTGCAAAGGGGGATCGATGGACGGGAGTCTCATTCCGGTTTTTGACGGTCACAACGATATGCTTCTGCGGCTCGCGGCCGGCGGGACGTTTTTGGAAGAGGATGCCGCCGGTCATCTGGATCTGCCTCGTGCGCGCCGGGGAGGACTTGCAGGGGGCTTCTGCGCGGTTTTCGTCCGCTCCGAGGGATACGACTCATCGACACTCAATTCCCCGGAATCGCAAGTTGGAGAGCAGCGGTTTCCACCGACTCCATCACTTCCCACTGCGTCCGCCGCCGCCCTTGCCGGCATGGCGAGGCTCTTCCGACTGGAGCGCGCCGCTGCCGGTAGCGTGCGAATCGTACACACGGCACGAGAGATCGAGGACTGTATAGAGGCTGGAGTCTTCGCGGCGCTACTCCATCTGGAAGGAGCCGAAGCTATCGATCCGGATCTCGATACGCTGGAAGTGTTCCACCGCGCCGGCTTGCGCTCGCTCGGTCCGGTATGGAGCCGACCGAATGCATTCGGTAACGGCGTTCCCTTCCGATTTCCGCATTCACCCGACACCGGCCCGGGTCTCTCGGACGCCGGACGCCGTTTGGTGCGCGAGTGCAACCGGCTCGGAATTCTGGTCGACCTATCGCACCTGACTGAACAAGGCTTCTGGGATGTCGCGGAAGTGAGCGATGCTCCGTTGGTGGCAACGCACTCAAATGCTCACGCGTTGAGTCAGAGCACCCGAAACCTGACCGATCGACAACTGGACGCGATCCGGGAATCGGACGGAATGGTGGGCATTAACTTCTGTGTCGCTTTCCTGCGCGAGGACGGCGCGCCGGAAGTCGACACGCCGCTGGATGCCATCGTGCGACATGTCGAGTACCTGAGTGAACGGATCGGCATCGACCGGGTCGGATTCGGTTCGGATTTTGACGGTGCCATCATTCCGGGCGAGGTGGGCGACGCGAGCGGCCTACCAAAAATAATCGATGAGTTGCGTCGTCACGGCTATTCCGAGCCGGACATTCGCAAGATCGGTTACCAGAACTGGATCCGTGTCTTGCGTGCTACCTGGGGCGAGTAAGAAAGTCCTCCATATCGATAACCCAGGCCACGCGCCCGGTCTTCCGCCGACCTTGATCCCCACCGCCATTGATGCCTTCACAAACCGTCGTAGCATCCACGCCGCTGGTCGGCCGCGTGCTGTCCACGCCACCCTAACCCCAAATATTGCCGACTCGCTATACTGGTCCTTATCGAAGATTCGGGACAATACTCGGTCTCGACTCATCCGCTAGTAGGGAGGAACGGGAATCGTGGCCGAAGCGACATTGACCGGTACTGCACCGCGAACCGAAACTCAGGCGGCGCCGCCGCGTGCCGATTTTCAGATCGTACCCCGCGCCGGCATACCGATCGTGGTCGCGATCATCACAGGCCTCATCGTCGCAATCGCGGGGAACTGGCTCTGGGCGCTCGATTTCTTTCATGTGGTGGGCGGCGGGCTCTGGACCGGGATCGATCTCTTCGTCGGATTCGTCATTGGCCCGATCCTGGGAGGACTGTCGCTGGGAGCTCGGAGAGAATTTTCGATCCGGTTTATGCCAAAGATGCTGCTGATCATGCCCACCCTCGTCACGATGACGCTGGCGTCGGGTTGGCAGCTCGCGCGCCACGTCGGGAACCTCTCGCCTTCATACGCTCACCACTCGTGGTTGGTCGCGTCGTTCATCGTGGTCGGTGTGATGGCAGTGATCGCAATTGGCGTTCTCGAGCCGGCGAACCTGGCCGTCCTATTCGAGATGAAGAAGCCGCATCCCAACGGTGAACGGATTGCTCAACTCATGCGCCGCTTCATCTACACGGCCGGAATCACGGGCGCGATGCAGGTCGCAACACTCGTCATCATGACCAGGATCACGACATGGTAGCGAGCGACACTGCACATACCGGTGGGCGCGCGACAGCGGAGGGCTCCCTCCCTCCGATCTCCGAGCTGGCCACGGGATCGTTGGCTCTGATCGTGGTCGGCGGGATCTATCTGGCGGCCTACGTGCCGCGGACCGTACCGCTTCTCCCCGCGATCGTTCTGTTAGTAATTTCCGGTGCAATCCTTGGGGCCAATGTCGTCATGCTGCGTCGCATAGCCGAATTTGCCTGGGGCCGGTTTTTGCAGGTCTTCAAGTGGTCGCTGTTGGCATACACGATCATCGCCGGAATGATCGGCTACGCCTTCGTGGTCGACGGCACGCGCGGCTCGGTGCTGGTGGTGCTGCTTCTGATGCTGGTCATCTTCGCGGTTGATATTCCGCTCTTGCTGGCGTTTTCCGTCGCCAGGTACGCCGAGCCCGACGCTTAAAAGGCGCACCCGACGACCAGCGTCAAATGTTGAGATCACGATTTGCGGCGAGCAAAGCGCTTTCGACTTGCCTGACATGGGCCACGTATTCGGCTGTGCCCGACAGATAGCCACGACGCTGCAAATTGCCGGGTCCCTCGTAATACGCGGCCACCGCAGATGCTTCGTCATTGCGGTACGAGGTGAGAAGTGCGTGCAGCCAGAAGACGCCGGCAGTCACGTTGTCGGTCGCGGTGGTCGGGTCGATGGGCACGCCAAGGTCTTTCGACACGAGTTTGCTGGTGTCAGGTTCGACCTGCATGATGCCGACCGCTCCGGTAGGACTGCGTGCGCCCTGCTGCAATCTGCTTTCCTCCCATGCCACCGCGAGTGCTAGAGACGGGTGGATGCCAAACCTCTGTGCTCCCTGCACCACGAGTCTCTCGTTGACACCGAATGGATCAGAATTCATGCGCCTCCAGAGTGCCGCGGAGTCAACCGTCACGATCGTGCCCGGTACCAGCGTTCCCCCTGTTTGGGACACCAATTTCACAGAGTCGGCAGCAAAAAGGGATGACACGCTGGCGACCGTGTCGCCCGGCACGATCGTGTACCGGAAAGGTGCCGTCGCGGATACCGTCGTGCGAGACCCATCGACCACGGAGCGAACGCTGAACGCCCCGATCGAAACGAGCGCGACGAATACGACCAAGCCTAAGAGGCGTTGAGGCCGCAGATATGGCCTTCGGCGTCCACTGCTGGACTTACGCACTCGGCTGCGAGTAGCTGACCTGGTCGCAGAGCGAGGGATCCTTCGAGCCTGAGATCGATGGTTGTCTTTCAGCCGAGCATCACCTGAGCCGAAGCGTCTATACCATCGAGTCCGTGTTCGATTTCCAGACCGAGACAGGTATATTCCTCTGGAGCCAATTTATCCCTCAAGTACACACTCTTTCGTATCAACTGGCTAATTGCCCCGTCCCGATGCAGAAATTCACGGCAGCCCTTAGTCCGGCAGCGCGACGTTATCGTCCTTCACGTTGTATGACACCATACCCTCTTCGTGCAGCGTGCGTACCAGCCCTCGGACGCGTTCATCATCGCGGTTGGGATATGGGAGGGCGTCGAGCAGTCCCTCCATCGTCAGCCCCCCGGTCTGTCGCAACGCATCGACGATCCGACCACGCCAGAAGCGGTTGGTGCTTGCGAAAGGTTCGGTGAACTTGCCGGTTCGCTTCGGCGTGGCCTTCTGGACCAGAGCGCCGTAATCCATCAGCGCCTGATTCCAGTCGGCGGCCCGTCCCTGCGGCAGGACCCGCTCCGCCAGTCCCCATGTTTCCCGCTCGGAGAGTTCACGGCCCGCGAAGCCGGAGAGCATGCGCCGTACATTGGTATCAACCACCGGCACCTGAGCGCCAAATGCGAAGGATGCGACCGCCCGCGCGGTGTACTTGCCAATGCCGGGAAGCCTCTCCAGCTCCGTCACGGTCTCGGGCAGACGGCCTCCGCACTCGCGGCAGGCGGTCTCGGCCGCACGCTTCAAGTTGAGTGCCCGCCGGTTGTATCCCAGTCCTTGCCACTGCCGCAGAACGTCAGCGGTCGAGGCTTCCGCCAGGCTTGTCAGCGTCGGGAAGCGCTCGAGGAACGCGAGGTACTTGGGAATGACGCGATCGACCTGGGTCTGCTGGAGATGTCCCATACTTCGAGAGACTTCCGAACGGTCTATGGGCGTTGCCTCGACTTTCCGGTCATGTGGACTCCCCCAACGGGATGCGGCGAGGGTTCGCCGTGCCGGAGGAGCGGTGGGGAGAGTTCAAGAAGGACAGGGTCGAGGG
>DAINCT010000252.1:0-3041 GCA_036732245.1 Chloroflexota bacterium
ACTATGTACAACACCACGCGCCAGGGGGAATCGGGTTCGTCGTCACTATATTCACCCGCCATCACCACGGACAACCCGGACAGATCCAGATCATCGGCATGGCCCTTAGATATCGACCACGAAAGGGCGAAGTCGCACACGCCGTAGGTAGAGCGCCCACCTTTGCGACTGCCGTGTCGGCGACATGGACAGATTGCCTCACAGTTACAGACTTCGAAGTACGAATGGCAACGCTCCAGAGACGCGTCATCACCATCGCCGTCCTCCTTGCTTCAAAGGAACCCTAGCAGCGGAAGCGCATTGCGCCCTCGATCATACGGTATGCCCGTCAGAAACGGTCTCCTCGCCCGTGGAACATCCTGCCAGCACACGGCGCATTCCGGGTACGGCTTGCTCGAGTCCGGCGCGCTCCTGGTCGGTCAGTGGTTCCAGCAGGTTAGGTGCTCCCAGAAAGCACCCTCCGAGGCGACTCTTCTTTTCACTCTCGCCGCGGAGAGCAGTACTCGAGGGCGGCATCGGCCAGATCAGCCCACTGCGCTGCCTCTGCGGCGGGCACCACGACCCACTCCTTCATAGGACGACCACCCATCGGGTCGAAGAGGTGCGCACCCGGAATCGCGAGCGCCCTGGCGTGGGCCTCGCCTGATAGCTTGAAGACCATGTCGCCGTCGTGGTTGCCCGCGAATGCTTTGCCGCCAACCTTCAAGGTGGGCATGCCAAACATTTTGCTCGCGGTCACCCCCGGATGTGCCGTCAATTCGCTCACGAGTTCATCGTATCGGCCGGCGCTCATGGCGCGATCACCTCCGCGGAGATCCTTTGTCCGCTGCAGCAGCTAGCCCTAAACAGACCATAGAACGTTCTATACTAAACCATATGGTTGTCTATGAGGATGAGATGCTGGATGCCGTGTTCAGCGCCCTGGGGAATCCGACGCGGCGCAAGATCCTCCTCCGACTGCGAGACGGGTTTGAGGTACCGGTGTCGACCCTCGCCGAGCCGTTTCCTCTATCCCTCCCCGGCTTCATCAAGCACCTCAGCTCGTTACAACGCGCCGGTCTTGTCGGCCAGCGCAAACAGGGACGAGAGCGGCTGTACTGGCTCCTCCCCGAGCCACTCGAGATCGCCAACGCGTGGCTTGACGAATACGAGGCGTTCTGGAATACACGGCTCGACGCTCTCAACGCGCATATGAAGGAAGGGGGTGCCTGATGAAGCCTGAGATCCGACTCGAACATGTCATCGAGGGCCCAGTCGAGGCGGTCTTTCGGGCCTGGACGACGGTGGAAGGGATGCGTCAATGGTGGGGCCCCGGCGCATTCACCACGCCGTATGCCGAGATCGACCTCCGTCCGGGTGGCTCCTATTTACTGGTCATGCAGCCACCGGAGGGTGAGCCCCTTCACCTCCGCGGCACCTACCGCGAAGTCGTTCCCCCGAGGCGGCTGGTATACACGTGGCAGTGGACGGCCGGAGTTCCGGACCATCGGCAGTCGGTCGTTACGGTCGAATTCGAGGACCTCGGGAACAGCACCAAGGTCGTCCTGGTACACGGCGAATTCGACGAGCATGCTCATCCCGAGCCATACCAGTCTGGATGGCAGAGCGGCCTCGACAAACTCTCGGCATACATGGCGCAATCCAACCAGATCACACCAGGAGAACACCATGCCTCACGCTGAACATACCGTCACGATCAACCGCCCAGCCGTCGATGTCTTCAATTACCTGGCCGATGGTGAGAAGTGCACCGAATGGCGGAGCGGTGTCATCGAGATCAAGCACGTATCCGGGGATGGCGTCGGTGCGGAGTACAAGCAGTCCGTGCGGGGCCCCGGCGGACGTGCCATCCCGGCCGACTACACCATCACCGAGTTCGCGCCCAATTCCCTCATCGCCTTCCAGACGACCGCTGGACCGGTGCGGCCCCGCGGCCGGTACGTGCTCCAGGAGTCCGGCGGTGCCACCACTGTCACCTTCACCCTCGATGCCGAGTTGACTGGACTCAAGAAGATTCTGATGGGTGGCATGGTGGGTAAGACGATGGCGGGCGAGGTTCAGGCCATCGACAAGGTGAAAAGTATCCTGGAGGGTTGACCACGCGGTTGCACGACCTGGGCCCGGCATGACCGAGTTGGCGGCACCTGTATCGCACAGTCCGACCACACACTTGTCCGGGAACTGGAAGATGGCGCGATAGGAAAGGATCGAGCGCCCGCAAATCCGTCACTAAGCCCGGTCAGAGGAAATGATCAGGGAAGCACGAACCTGGCCCGCTCAGCGCGAAGCATTTCGTACGGTGACAGATACCTCACGCCCAGATCTATGCAGGCGTTCGGGATTTTGATCCTCCTTACGGTGGATGCGACGATTTCATGAGTCACGATTGTATAACCGTGCGCGTGCGCGTGGGCAACGAGGTAGTAATCTGCCACCTGTAGGAAAGTTGCCACCGCTACAGGATCATAGCCATGTCCACTCGCCCATATCGCTATTGTCTGAAGGCTGGGCACCACGAGTGCATCAGGCTGAAGAAACAGCCCTGGTCTTTGTTGCGCCCAGTCAGCTAAATCGTCTCCACCGGCAGCCAGTTCGGTAGCTACTCGTTCGATACTGAACACCGTCCCCGCGCGGTGACTATTGTCGATCCAGTCCCAGAAAGCTGGACAAAAGTCAAAACCATAGTGCAGATTCTTGGCCTGGATGAACACGTTTGCATCGAGCAGGTAGATCACTACATCGCCCCGAGTTTGTGAGCAAGTTCGTGGAAGGTCGAGAGCTTCTTGAAACCAAGCATTTGCACAGCGTCGCGATAGAGTGTCTGGCCTTCCAGAGTGCTGCCTATGAGCGCCCGCGCAAATCTCTGGCTAACGCGCAAAGGCTGAGTGTTGTAAAAATCCCCCCCTTTCGCGCCGCCTTTTGTCTCCAGAATCGCCAGCACTCGTTCCAGCTCCGCCCGATAGGCCGACTGAAATTCCGTAGGTGTGAAATAGCCCGCGTCGTGCACTCGACGTAGTACGACAAGCGTGCTCACCTTGAAC
>DAINCT010000252.1:3051-5510 GCA_036732245.1 Chloroflexota bacterium
TTCGGCTGTTAGGTCGGCTTGGGCATCGAATTCCGCGCTAAGGGCGTCGATTGGCACGAGCACCTCTGCCGCTACGCGATTGCACCACCCCTCTATGTCGTTGGCCGGCACGGATCTGGCGCTGGCATTGGAGAGTGCGGTCTCCCCGAGCCAGATGTGTGCCAGCTCGTGGATCAATGTAAATATTTGCGCGGCTTTGGTATCGGCTCCATTAACGAAGATGAGGGGAGCGAGGTTATCTACTAGCGCAAGGCCACGGAACTCTTCCGGATCTAGTTTTCGATGCGTGTTGGAGCCCACCACGCCATTAATCATTACAAGCACACCCTGTGCCTCGCTCTTATCCACCAACTGGCGCAGGGCTTCGGTCCAGTTGGCGCCCCGACTACCGAAGTCGAAATTCAACACCCGTCGGATAATTGATGCGGCCTCTGTCTCGTTCGTGCTCCGCGTCATTGAACCAACGAATTGAATAGGGCCGCCGCCGTTCGCTCGGACGAAGTCGTGATACCACTCTTGGCGCTGCTGACATTGAAACAGTGTATCGAGTAGGTCTGGGCTAGGACGCTGAGGTCGTGCACCGCCCATCGTACGTAGATCTGGAATAGAGATACTCTCCTCAGGCGGTTCGGGCAGAAATAGAAAGCCAACTGGCGTGTGGGTCGCCTGTGCGAATACCTCGAGTTGCTTGAGGGTTGGTAGCGACCGGCCCTCTTCCCACTCAGGCAGCTTCGGAAACCTATGCACAAGAGCGTCACGCCCGATCCCGGAGCGCTCACGCGCCCACACAAGCAGTTCCCTCCTTATATCAACGCGCACAGTCTTCTCACCAGGCACCGTGGGTCTCCAAAATCTCAATTGTATTCAGAGAGCTCTCTACTGCCTCAGCGTCGTTCTCTAAAACGAGCACGTCGATTCTCATGTAATAGTGCTCATAACAACAACTGTGGCGAGATGTCCCGCGACGGGGCCGAACACTCCGCTTGCCCGGTCGTTCCTGGCTACTCGTCGGATTGTACGGGGACAGCCACAACCCCAACCGGCGGCTTAGCCGGCCGGCCCACGGTCTTCGCTTGTCCGTTGTCCACGATGCCCCTTGACTGGCCCGCTACGAGCCTTCCAGATGAATGTCCAGTGACCCAGACTGGCGCAGTCGGGTCAACTGGTACTCGGTAAGACGAAGCGTCACGGCTTTGGGCACGACATTGGGATTGTCGTGTGCCAATCCCTCTTCGAGCCATATCTTCATAAGACGTTGGTAGGGAATGCCTCTCGTTGCCGCTGCGGCTTTGATGCTCGTCAGCAGTGTGACTGGCACCCGGATGGATATCGGCACCGTACCCTCCACCTTTGCTGCGGCGGGATCCCGGCGCTGAAAGCGAACTTCGCCCGATTCCTGTTCACGAAGGGTTTCCTCCGTCAACTCTTCGAGTTCGCGGTCGGTCATGTCCTCATATGTCTTGTCACTCATGCGCCCTGCAAGTATATACGACGCGGGACGCCATGTACATACATTTTGCCGAGACCCTAGCCGGTTGTGCACCTCGGCATGATCCGGCTTACGCGTGCTGATCGACCGGAATGGGATTTCCATCAGGGTCTATGGCGATAAAGCTCGCCGGACCTGTGGTGCTCTCGTCTGCCTCCTGTTGCAGCTCCACTCCCTGGGCCTTGAGTCGGCGCTGTAGTTCGCGGATGTCGGTAAAGCTGGCCAGCTTCTGACCGTTGCCGTCCCAGCCGGGATTGAAGGTAAGAATGTTCTGCTCGAACATCCCTTGAAACAGTCCGATCACGCAATCGCCGTTCTTCAGAATCAGCTAGTTTTGCGCCGCATCCCCGCCGAAGACGGTGAACCCGAACTTCTCGTAGAAGCTCCTCGAGGCCTCTATATCCTTAACGGTCAAGCTGATCGAAAACGCGCCGAGTTCCATGCTTTGCTCCTTTCGGTTCGGAACCGATTGCCTATTGCCACCTTGACGCCGAAGGGCCTTCTTTTCGTAGCACCAGTCGTAAGAAAATCGTATTACAATGCCGGACATGAGAATCGGTTGTGCCGGCTCTGTGTGCGTCGCGGATGCAGAATCTGCTACCGCTGTCTGGATCAGCCGAATGACCGGCGGGACCCAAACGTGAAAGCGACCGACGGCACGGTTCGGATCATGGGCAGTGTGCTCTACCTGCATGTCGACGATGCCGATGGGCTCGCCGAGGAGAGGCCGGGCAGGGATGGATGTGAGCGGACCCGAGAATCATGACTACGGTAAGCGCGAAGGCACACACACCGACCGGGATGGGAACCTCATCCGCTTCGGATCGCCGCTGCGGTGGCCCATGTCACGCGGACCCTCCACGGACCCGCTCCCACCGTGGGTGGCGAATGAAGCTGGAACCTAGCGACGGTCCATCCAGCTTGCCGCCCAACTCTTCGGAGCCCAGCAACGAGGAGACCTCGTCCACCA
>DAINCT010000252.1:5520-6063 GCA_036732245.1 Chloroflexota bacterium
ATTACTGACGGTCGATCCAGCTCAACTCGAGGGACTGCCCCATAAACTCGGCGAGCCGCTCCGCCTCTGCTTCGGCGGATTGGTGCGCCCAGGCAGGCAGGTCGACGAAGGGTTCGATCTGGACCAGGAGCCGGCTGCCCTTGCGTTCATGCTTCCAGATGCCGTCCATGCGCCCGTCGACCAGAAGGACCGGCGACAGCCAGCCCTGCGGACGGTAGATGCGGTCTTTGAATGGGCCGGGGAGAAAGGTCAGGGCATGGCGAGCCGCCGCGATCACGTATTGGTCAAACGCAGGCAGCAGCCGCACGGATCCTGGCGGCCGAGCCCCCGCCAGCTCGTTCACCTCGCTCGTCAAGCTCCAGGCAAGCGTACCTTCCACGTCCACCGCAGTGACCTCGTCACCCAGCGCTTGAATCAATTTTCCGGCTCGTGAAACCGGTATGCCGAGCCACAGCGCAAAGGCGTCGCGAGTGGTTGGGCCGTATGCTGCCAGGAAGCGGCGGGCGACCTCGCGCTCGGCCTGCTCCGTCTCGACCTGTCGCC
>DAINCT010000253.1:0-6013 GCA_036732245.1 Chloroflexota bacterium
GTGCATCTCAGTGAGCTCGCTTTGTTGCCCGGGAGCGAGACGGCCACGGCCACGGTCAGTGTCGAAGTTCGATCGAAACTCGGGGATATTAGCCGTATGGACTACCTGGTCCACCCGGTCCATCGCCTTGCCGGATGGCGGGTCGATCGGGAAGATACGAAGTTTCAGCCAGGCTTCGAGCCGTAGTCACGACCCTGTCGGGTAGGCGGGTGCTATGTACCCTCAGCCGCCCGCACAATCTTCACGAAACTTTCAGCCTAAGACTCCCGACGCCTACATCGATCGCGGATCAAGTCGAGTGAAGCACGCCCTCGTCCTCGAACCAGTCCAGTGCCTCCACCATGGCATCACGCTCAATCGGGTGTCCGTCGTCACGGAATCGACGATACAGCACATCGAGCGCGTCGTAGATCGCTTGCGGAGGCTGCCCGTCCGTGAGCATTTGCGACACTCGGCGGTGGACAGCCTGCGCCATGGCACGAGAACTGGCGAGGTGGCCTTCACGCACGGTCTCTTCCAAAGTGTTTAATACGGTCATACGGACCTCACTGCTACTGCCCAGCCGCCCGCACAATCTCCGCGAAGTCATCCGGTTGAAGACTTGCTCCGCCCACTAACGCGCCGTCGATCCCTTCTTCCGCCATCAGTTCGGCGGCGTTCGCCGCGGTGACGCTGCCCCCGTACTGGATCCGGGTTGCATCTGCGACTTCCTGGCCGAACAGCTCGCTCACCACACCGCGCACGAAGCCGTGCGCCTCTCGGGCTTGCTCCGGCGTGGCGGTTTCCCCCGTGCCGATCGCCCAGACTGGCTCGTATGCGATCACGATCCGATCCATCGTCCCGGCGTCGATGCGCTCGAGCGATTGCTCGAGCTGCACCCGTAGCACCCGCTCCATCTTGCCGCCGTGCCGCTCATCCTTGGTTTCCCCAATGGCCAGCATCACCGAGAGGTCGTGGTGAAGGGCCGCATGCAGCTTGCGATTCACCAGCTCGCTGCTTTCTCCCATGCCGTGCCGGCGCTCGGAATGGCCGACGATGACCCATTCGCACCCTACCGCCGTCAACATCGGCGCCGAGACCTCTCCGGTATACGCGCCGGAGTCCGCCCAGAACACATTCTGACCGCCGAGTTGCAGTCCTGTTCCTGCAATCACTCGATGCACCGCTTCCAGGTTAGGTAAAGGGGGACAGAGCACGACGTCGACGTTCCGAACGTCACCTAGGCGGCGCGCCACCTCCTGAGCCAGATCGAGGGCGCTGTCGAGCGTCGTGTTCATCTTCCAGTTGCCGCTCACGATCTTGCGGCGTGCACCGGATACCTGGTTACTCATTCCGCGCTCCCTCCCTTCCCGACGCTTTTTATATCCGCTCGAGCCGGGCGAAGCTCGCCAGCAGCCGTTTCGTCATCTTGCCGGAGGGTGCCGTGAACTCGACCTCGACCTCCTCGTCGTCGGAGGTCATCGTGCTGGACAGTACTGTTCCCGTGCCGAAGTGCTTGTGACGTACGCGATCGCCGGCGCTGAACGACTGTGAGGGAGCAGCAGCCGGCATCGGCTGGGAGTTGACCGACCAGATATCGGCCAGCGGGGAGACCGGCGTGAACTCTCGGCGCAGATAGCTCCTGGGCGCCACTCCCGATTCGCTCCACAGCCGCTCGGGAATGTTATCCAGGAAGCGGGACGGCGCGTTCACCACCGTGTTCCCGTGGAAGTTGCGGCGGGCGGCATGGACCAGATACAGCCGCTCTTTGGCACGCGTGATGCCGACGTAGCAGAGACGCCGCTCCTCCTCCATCTGCACCGGATCCTCGATGCTGCGCATGTGCGGGAAGATGTTCTCCTCCATGCCGACCAGGAAGACGACCCGATATTCGAGCCCCTTGGCGGCATGTAACGTCATGAGCGTCACGCGCGGCCGAGCATCGTCAATCTCGTCCGTCTCGCCCAACAGTGAGACATTTTCGAGGAATGAACGCAGGCCTTCCATCGGCGGCTCGTCGCAGTAATCCTGAGCGACCGTGCGAAGCTCCAGGATGTTGTTCCAGCGATCCTCGCCCTCGTCGCTGCCGTCGCGCACGTACGACTCATAGCGCGTGCGCTGCACCACCTGATCCAGCAGATCCAGCACGTTCAACTCGGTCGCCGCCGCACGGAGTTCGGCCATCGCCGTCGAGAAGCTCTTCAGAGCGCGGCGCGCCGGCGTCCCCACACTGTCAATCTCGTCTGCGGCGTCCACGGCCGCCATCAGAGGTCGACTCTGCGCCTCCGCCCACACGCGCAGTGCCTGCAACGTCGTGTTTCCGATCTTGCGTGGCGGCACGTTGATCACGCGGCGCAGGGTCACACCGTCGCTCGGATTCTGTATGAGCCGGAGATAAGCCACCATATCCCGCACTTCGCGCCGCTCGTAGAAACGGGTCGCTCCCACCAGGACGTACGGCAGGTTTGCCCGGATGAATGCCTCTTCCAGGGCGCGGGACTGGGCATTGGTTCGATACATCACGGCACACTCACCGGCGCCGATCTGCTCGTTCCGGCCGAGCCGCTCGATTTCATTGGTGACGAACGACGCCTCCTCTTCCTCGTTATACGCATGGAAGAGTTGAATCTCCGGACCCGCCGCTTGCTCGGTCCAGAGCCGCTTCGGCTTCCGGCCGATGTTCTGCGAAATCACACCGTGCGCCGCGTCCAGAATGTTCTGGCTGGATCGGTAATTCTGCTCGAGCTTGATCTCGCGCACGTTTGAATAGTCGCGCTCGAACTCCAGGATGTTGCGAATGTCGGCGCCGCGCCACGAATACACCGACTGATCGTCGTCGCCCACCACGAAGAGGTTGTGATGCCGCGAGGCGAGAAGATTGACCAGCGTGTACTGAGCGTGGTTCGTGTCCTGATACTCGTCGACCAGGATGTAGTGGTAGCGCTCCGCATACATCTCCCGCCGTTCGGGGTGCGTTTGCAGGTATGTGACCGTCTCCATGATCAGATCGTCGAAATCGAACGCCACATTCTGGCGCAGCAAATCCGCATAGACCGGATAGACGCGCCGCACCAGTTCCTCGAAGTAGGTGTTCGCCACGTACTCCGAGGGACCCACCAACTCGTTCTTGGCGTCCGAGATCGCACCCAGGAGCGCAGCCGGCTTGGCCCGGCCTTCCGGAATGTCCGCCATGACCATGGCCTGCTTGATCAGGCTCAGTTGATCTGCCGTGTCGTAGATCGAAAAGTTTGGTCGGTGAAAGAACTCCGATTCGGCGCGTAACAGCCGCACACAGAAGGAGTGAAAGGTGCCGACCGTGACGAACTCACCTGGCCGGCCGGCCAGCGCGATCACACGCTCTTTCATCTCGCCGGCGGCTTTGTTGGTGAACGTCACCGCCAGGATGTTGTACGGGCTCACACCCTTCACATCGATCAGATAGGCGATACGGTGTGTCAGAACGCGGGTCTTGCCGCTGCCCGCCCCGGCCAGCACCAGCATGGGGCCGTCGGTATGTGTGACGGCCTCGAGTTGTGGCGGATTGAGCGGATCGAGAATGCGGCGTATCTGGCTCTGATGGCCAGACGGAGAGACGGACAGCTGCTCGGGTGCAGTCAAATGAACTCCAGAAGGGGTGGGAGGATGCCTCCATTATAAGGTCGGAGGAGAGCCAGAATGTTCGTCTGCGAACGGCTAATGGTCGTCATTTGAAGGGTAAAGGTCGTCTGGACCGATGATTGGTACGAGCCTCCCAGCACCGCGCTTCAGCCGTGAATCTAGCGTCACCAACCGACATCCCAGGTCCCGAGCCAGCGCTACGTACTCCGCGTCGTACGTCTTAGCCCAGCCGAGTTCACTGGCGATTTCCCATGGCCCTTCAATTGTCGCCATTCGCAACGTAATAGGCGCTGCGATCAGGCGGTTTCGAGCTGCGACCGCGTCGATCCGTGAGATTTCTCCGCGCCACTCTGCCTCGTGCAGCACCGAACACGCTTCCGATTGAGCCAGAACGGGGGCCACAAGATCTTCTGCCCGGAGAGCCTCCCACCCGTTTTCGGAGAGGCATGCGGTCACGATGACGCTGGCGTCAACGACGAGCACGCTCAGTGGTCGCGCCGGGAACGCGCGAGCCAATTTACGACATTCGGCATAGGCTCACCGCTGACTGTGGTCCGCCAACCTTGAGGGAGCGGTAACATTCCTGTTCCCGCAATCTCGAGCAGATCGTCCTCGTCGATGATGTACTGCGTTCCAATTTGTTGTGAAGGCAAACGCCCGGAACGAATCCAACGCCGAATGGTCTCCGGGTTGCGATCGATACGCCTGGCAGCCTCAGGAACGGTCAGCATATGTTGTAGTATACCACTACTCAGGTGGTCGACGACCCAAATTCTGACCATCTCAGCCAAGGCCTTCAGTCAGCCTGCTATAATGACTATGTCAACACCGTTGGCGCTATTTCTCCCGCCGGGAGCGGCGGGGGTTTTTTTTTCCCAGGAGGGCTTATTCTTTTGGCAGTATCGACCCGATCAATCACTGAAACATCTACGTCCCACTTCGGCGACTTGCCCGTGGGGCCACAACTGGCACGCGCGCTTCAATCGATGGGCTATTCCACGCCCACCCCGATTCAGGAGCAGGCGATTCCCGTTCTGCGGGAGGGCCGCGACGTACTCGGACAGGCACAGACCGGCACGGGGAAAACGGCCGGCTTCGGCATTCCCCTGATCGAAGCTATTAATACCGCCCGTCGTGAGGTTCAGGCCATCGTCCTGGTCCCGACGCGCGAGCTCTGTATGCAGGTCGCCGAGGAAATATCGCGGCTCGGTAAACCGTTCAACGTCGGAGTCGTCGCCGTCTATGGGGGCGTCGGGCTGAGCCCTCAAATATCTGCGTTGCGCAACGGCGCGCATGTCGTGGTCGGAACCCCCGGTCGAGTTGAAGACTTACTGGAGCGTCGCGCGCTTCGTCTCGAAGGCGTTCGCCTCGCAATCCTCGACGAGGCCGACCGCATGCTGGATGTGGGCTTCCTGCCCGCCATCGAGCGCATCCTGCGACATACGCCGCCGGCTCGACAAACCGCCCTCTTCTCGGCCACGATCCCGTCCGACGTGCTCGGCCTGGCCAACCGCCAGATGCGGGAACCGGTCACCATCTCGGTCGACCCCGAACGCGCCACCGTCGACGAAATCGAGCAGCGTTTCGAGCGCGTGCCCGATGGAGACAAGCTCAAAGCGTTGCGGCGCCACCTTGATGATCCGAGCTGTTTCCTGGCTCTGATCTTCCGCCGTACGACATATAAGGCCGACAAGTTGGTGCGCGATCTCCAACGTGATGGCTATAAGGTCGCGGCTCTGCACGGACGCCGCACACAGGGTCAACGCGAACGCGTCCTGGCCGATCTCAAGTCGGCCAAGCTCCAGGCAGTCGTCGCCACCGACATCGCGGCCCGTGGCCTGGATATCACTGGCCTGACTCATGTCTTTAACTTCGACCTCCCCGATACGCCGGACACCTACGTGCACCGCATCGGTCGCACCGGACGAGCCGGGGAAACGGGAACGGCGATCATGTTCATCGCGCCCGAGGATGAAGAGGGATTGCGCGCTATCGAACGCCATCTCGCCGGCGAACGCAGTGGAACCAAGATCGTTCGTGGCCCCTCGTCCCAACCCCGGTCGAAAGACCGCGGCTTTGCAGGAGGTCGAGGTCAACAGGGCCCCCGTCGCGACGACAATCGGCGTGGCCAGGGCAGTCGCTCGAATGCCAACAGCTCACCGTTTGTGCGGGACGCCTCCTCCAACGGAAACGACCCCTTCCGTGGCGACCGGGCCAACCCGGGCCGTCGCTTCAACCGCCGCCCAACTCCCCGCGACGCCTAGGCACAACCACCAGCTCCGTTTCGAGAAGCCCGCAAGCACAGGAGCAGCATTCTCTCCCCATGCGAGCGAGCTTCCAGGGGGGCTCCCCTCGCCTGCTCCGCGCTATCCATTACCCACATCTTGTCAAGGTGAGGCATGCTGAGAGAAAAGGG
>DAINCT010000254.1:0-5926 GCA_036732245.1 Chloroflexota bacterium
CCCCTTCGTGATCAGCTGACCCACGACCTGCGACACGGTGCTGTGCGTCGTCATAGTGACCGCCGCGAGATCCTTGACTGACTGATCGGGGACCTGGCCCAGCTCCCTCAGCACGAACAACTGTGCCGCGCTGATGTTCAATTCGCGCTCGACAGCCTCGGCCGCGGAGCGAAGACCGCGCACCATGCGCCGCACCGCATTGAGCGCGCGAGAGAGGTCCGGCTGTCTTTTTTTCTTCGGCTTCGGCATGAGAGACCCGTGACGGTTTCGAATCTCGGTTATCCAAGTTGGAGTCCGAGGAGAATCCGGACTTCAGAACTGAATGTAGTGCCGACCTGCGCAGCAGAGCCAGACGACGTTCGCCCCCAAAAAAACGCCCCTCCTCCCCTGGAGCGATACGGTCGGCGAGAATTGACCACCGTCGCTCTTGACGGCAGTCCGTCCACCGGTAGACTCTATCCCCGACACAGGCTCCTGCTGCCGCAGAAAGCACAGCCCGGCCCCCCCGGAAGCTCCAGTTGGCGAAAGTTTTACCGAATACCGAGATGCGATTACTGGCGATGAGGATATCTCTCGGTAGCGACAAGCCTGTGTACCAAACTTTATCCGCCTTGACACGACGGCTCGAGCACTTTGCCGTCCGCAGGACTCCGCGGCACTTCGCCGCGGAGTGATCGTCGGGTTATAGCGACCCGGAATCGGAGGAAAGATGACCCATGGTTTTGTGAGAAGGACGCTTCGACTGGCACTCGCAACGGCGATATCGCTGTTGTGGTACGCCAGTCCAGCAGCGGCACAAGATGCAGGAACGATCAGTGGCCGCGTCGTCGACGCAACCTCGCGAGCGCCTATACCGCTCGCGCAGATTCAGCTCGTCGGAACAACCCGCGGTGCCACCACGGGCGACGACGGCACGTTCCGGATCGCGGGAATCCGACCAGGACAGTACGAGGTACGCGTTTTACGCCTCGGCTTCACAGCGTCGGGGGCAAGGACGGTGCAGGTGACGGCCGGGAGTACGAGCCAGGTCGACTTCACGCTCAGTCCGACGGCGGTCAGCCTCGAGCAGGTAGTAACCACAGCGACGGGCGAACAGGAGCGGAAGCGCGAAATTGGATCGGCCGTCGCGACGCTGCAACCGACCACCGACCAGATTACAAGCGCTCAATCAGTGAGCCAGCTACTCACCGGAAAAGTCTCCGGGGTAGATGTCGGCCAGGCCGGCGGTACGGTCGGCGGGCCCTCGCGCATTCGAATCCGGGGCGCCAATTCGATTTCGCTGGGCAACGAGCCGCTGATCATCGTCGACGGAATCAAGTTCAACAACAGCGTCGGCCAGGACAACGTTAGCGGTGCGACCACGATCGGCGTAGGTGGCCAGGTGCCTTCTCGTTTCAACGACATCAATCCGGAAGACATCGAGACCATGGAGATTCTCAAGGGCCCGGCGGCAGCCGCGCAGTATGGTACGGCCGCTGCCAACGGTGTCATCCAGATCACGACCAAGCGTGGACGCACTGGTGCGGCCCGGTGGAACACCTTTATTGAAGGTGGCCAAATCAAGGATGTAACCGCCTATCCGGCGAATTTCGCCCAGACCGGGACGCGCCCGAGTGGCGCGCAGACAGGATTCTGCGATCTCGACAGCCAGACGCTCGGACTCTGCACCCCAAATGCTGGCGGACTGGCGTCCTTCAATCCGCTCGAGCAATTCAGCCCGTTCATCACCGGCCATCACGGGGCTTACGGAGCGAGCGTCACCGGCGGGACCGACCAGGTCACGTATTACGTCTCGGGTAACTTCGACAAGCAGCAGGGTGTTTTCGAGATAAATACCGAAAATCGCGCATCGGGACGCGCCAATCTTTCCGTTCAGCTACGGGATAACTGGAACGTGCAGATCGGCACCAGCTACCTCGCTGATCACCTGCGCCTGCCACAGAACGACAACAACATTCTCGGCATCCTTCCTGGCGGTCTCCTTGGTGGCACGGCGGACAACGCCGCGCATGGGTACCTCGCCGGTCAGACTCCGCAGGAGATTTTCGCGATCGATACGCGGCAGGACACCCAGCGCTTCGAGAACACGATCAACACCTCCTATCAGCCGCTTTCGTGGCTGACGGCGACGGGTGTGGCCGGGCTCGACTACCTCAACAGATACGACAACGAGCTGGTTCCACCGAACAAGGTGTTCTTCGGCGATCTGCCCGAAGGACAACGGACATCGAATCCGTTTTCGATCTACAACTACACCGCGAACGGAACTCTCTCCGCGGCTTTTACTCCATTTACCGGAATCAAGTCGACCACGAAGGTCAGTGGCCTCTTCAGCAAAGAGCTCGTACGTGGCACCCTGGCGTTCGGGGCATCGCTGCTCGGCGGAACAGGCTCGCTGAACGGCGCTAGTGCCCGCTTCGCCGTCGGTGAGACAAATACGGATAACAAGACAGTGAGCGCCCTGGTGCGCGAAGATATTGCTTTCCGGGATCGTATTTTCTTCAGCGCCGCGCTCCGTAACGACAAGAACAGCGCATTCGGGCAGAACTTTGGCAGCATCAACTACCCGTCGTACACACTCTCCTGGGTGGTGAACGAAGAGCCATTCTTCCCGAAGACCAACTGGGTCAGCTCATTGAGATTGCGTGCCGCGAACGGACGATCCGGCCAGAAGCCGAACTTTCGCGACGCAATCACGTTCTTCAACGCCCAGACGGTGACGGTCAACAGTGCCGATGTTCCGGGAATTACCGTCGGC
Organism: Chloroflexota bacterium; assembly: GCA_036732245.1. Classification (GTDB taxonomy): domain Bacteria; phylum Chloroflexota; class UBA5177; order UBA5177; family UBA5177; genus JANWJD01. The sequence goes on from DAINCT010000254.1 coordinate 2,759, forward strand.
GGAACGGGCAACATAGACCTGCGTCCCGAGCGCTCCAGGGAAACCGAGCTCGGATTCGATGCGGGCTTCCTCGGGGAGAGGCTCGGACTCGAGGTAACGCACTACGACAAGCGAACTGACGATCTTCTGATCGCGGTGCCACTTCCACCATCCCTCGGCTTGACGAGCACTCAGTTCAAGAACCTCGGTACCGTCAGCAACAAGGGCTGGGAGTTCCAGGCCAACGCCAAAGTTCTGGACGTTGAGCCTGTTGCTTTCAACCTGACGCTCTCTGCATCGACCAACGACAACAAGGTGCTCTCCCTCGGAGAGATCAGCCCGGGAGTGCCGGTTCCGCCCATTATCTTCGGCAATCAACAGCACCGGGTCGGAGTAGCGCTGGGCAGCTACTTCGGTAGAAGCGTGACGTTCAACGACGCCAACGGCGACCACATCATCGCCGAATCCGAAATCGTCGTGGGGGACACCGACGTCTATCTGGGAAATCCGCTGCCCAAGCGGCAGATGTCAGTAACCCCCGAGCTCACGCTGTTCAAGCTGTTGCGCGTCTCGGCGCTGATCGACCATAAGGGTGGTTACAAATTGTTCGACTTCACGCGCCGGTTCCGTTGCGCCTTCGGCGTTTGTCAGGAGGCGTTCGACAAAAACGCGTCGCTCCAGGATCAGGCGGCGAACATCGCGATCAACTTTGGCACAGATGCTCTGTACGTGGAGGACGCAACATTCACCAAGCTCCGAGAGCTCTCTTTCACGCTCATAGCGCCTGAGAGCCTGAGGCGAATGGTCGGCGGAAGGGCGATGGAGGTGAGCATCGCGGGTCGGAATCTTCACACCTGGACGAAATACAAGGGATTCGACCCCGAGACCAACTCGGAGCCAGGCGGGAATTTCAGCACGTCGGATTTCCTCACGCTTCCTCCCACGCGGTCGTGGACGGCACGTGTCAGTATCAGCTTCTGACCTCAGCTCACCTCTTTCAACGAGATAAAATAAATGCTGGATACATACATTTTGCGGCGCCGAATGGCGCTCGCGCTCCTGGCGGCGACTGTATCGACGGTCGGCCTCGTGGCGTGCAGTTCGGACAAACTTCTGAAAGTGACGGATCCGGACGTCGCGCTCCCGGGAGCTCTGGCGGGCGTGGGCGCTCTGCCTACCCTGCGCGCCGGAGCGATCGGCAACTTTGGGGTCGCTTTCAATGGCGATCAGTCCGTCTCGGACGAAGAGCAGGTTGATTTGTCTGCATTGTTGTCCGACGAATTCATCAATACCGAGACCTTTCCAACGCGCATCGAGATCGATCAGCGCGCGCAGCAGGTGGTGAATCAAAGTCTGCTCGGTACGTTCTTCGACCTGACACGCGCTCGAGCCTCATCCGAGTTCGCGATCAGGAACTTCGAGGCGCTTGCCAAGAACGCCGACGACAGCACTGGGTATCCCGAGATGCTTTCGCTCAACGCGCTCGCCTATGTGCTGTTCGCCGAAAACTATTGTGGGGCGGTGCCGGTGAGCACGCAGAACGCCGACGGTTCCTTCACTTTCGGCGCCGCCGAGACTAGGGCCACGCTCCTCGACAGCGCACTCAACAAGACCAACAAGGCACTTGGGATAACGAGCTCTTCCTTAACGAATGAGTTCAAATTCCTCGCGCAGGTAACCAAGGGTCGTGCGCTGCTCGACAAAGGTGACTACCCCAATGCGGCTGCGGCCGTCGCCGGAGTGCCGACGACGTTTCAGTACAACTATCAGCACTCCGCGAGTACATCCCGACAGAACAATGGCGACTGGGGTCTCACGGTCAGTGTAGGCCGCTTCGGGGTGGCGGATCGTGAGGGTGGAGCCGGGCTTCCGTTCCAGTCCGACGGTGCCGCTGACCCGCGAGTCGCCGATACTCTTGCAAATCGTCCTGGTACCACCAACCCGACCAAGGGTTTCGACGGAGCGACCGATCAATTCGTGCAAATGAAGTATCCTGACCGCGCGTCGCCAGCGACGATCGCCGACGGCGTCGAAGCCCGACTGATCGAGGCGGAAGCAACTCTCAAGGCCGGAAACCCGGCAGGCGCACTGACCGCTCTGAATGCGCTGCGCAGCGATGCCGCTGTGCTCGCGTTGCGTGGCTATCCGGCGGGCTCGCTGCCGCCCCTCACGCTGCAGGTGGGAACCGCCGCGCAAGTCGATCAACTCTTCAAGGAGAGAGCTTACTGGCTCTTCCTGACGTCGCACCGTCTTGGAGATCTGCGTCGTCTCATCTGGCAGTACGGGCGCACAGCCAACTCCGTATTCCCGACCGGTCCCTACTTCAAGGGCGGAAACTACGGTACGGATGTGAATTCGCCGGTCCCGCAACAGGAACAGAACAATCCACAGTACGTTGCCGGGTCGTGCAAACAGGACGAACCCTAGAGCCTGAACGGCGGGCAAACAACAACTCCGCTGCGAGAGAGAATCCTCGCAGCGGAGTTTTTTTGTCGGTCTCGATCAGTTTATCCCAGAGGCTTCCCAGGTGTGAATGTAGATGACGCCGGCGGCGGCATTCGTTCCCTGAGACACTGTGCCGCGGATGCCATTCAGCAATTCCACACTCTGGATGGAGCCGGTGGAGAGATCACGCAGAACTGCGAAATCGATTATTCTCGCTCCGTCGACGAGAATGAGTGGCGTGTCCGCACCAGCGATTGCAATCGTGCTTCGTCCGCGGCGGGTCCGGACCTCTCTCGGACGACCGAACTGGTCCTCGGAGAATTCGTATTGCCGCGCGCGCCTGCGGAGCAAATCCCAGGCGTTGGTGGACGGAGAGCGGGAGATCTCTTCCGCGCTGATGACATCGACGCGGTTGCTGGCGACGTCAGACGGAGGCGGTGGTGGGGCGCAGCCAGAGAGGGACAGGAGACCAACTGTGCCGGCGAACGCGATCAATCCGAGCTGACGCATTCCAGCCTCTTGGGAAGCAGGAGAAGTACTGCGTTCAACGTACTGCGCGGCACGCCGGATTGCCAGTAAAAAACGCTAGGCCTGCAACAGTAAGTGACCCGGGTGGGTTTCGAACCCACGACCTACGGATTAAAACACGCGGTTGCTCGGTTTCGGCACTACACATCACAGTTCGGTACAAGCGCCGTGTGGCTCCCGCGCGGACCTTTTGGCTAACCCCGCACCGGTCAGCCG
>DAINCT010000255.1:0-5911 GCA_036732245.1 Chloroflexota bacterium
CGAAAACCGGATCGAGCCGCCGCCGATCTTCGACGGTGACATCTACCAGTCGAATGATCTCCCCCATGTGCCGATGAGTTTGGTAGAGGCGACCGCCGAGTACGAGCGGAGCGATTTCGTCCGGACTGCGTTGGGAGACGATGTTTTCAACCACTATCTGCACTTCATCAAGACCGAGCAGCGCAAGTTCGATGAGGTGGTCACCTGCTGGGAGCGTGCCCGCTTTTTCGAGCGGGTGTAGGGAGACACGATGCGATTACAAGACAAAGTAGCCATCATAACGGGGGCGGGTTCCGGGATCGGCCGCGAGGCTGCGCTGATTTTTGCCCGCGAAGGCGCGCGCGTGGTCGTGGCCGACATGAACGACGGCGCAGGCCAGTCGACTGTCGAGGACATCACTGCGGCCGGGGGAGCAGCGATGTTCGTCTCGACCAATGTTTCGCAGGCCGCCAGCGTGGAGGCGTTGGTTCAACAGGCAGAGGAACGCTTCGGCCGGCTAGACGTCATCTTCAACAATGCCGGCATCTTCCCCGACGCCGACGGCTCGGTGTTGGACACCACCGAGGATGTCTGGGACCTGGTGATGAACGTCAATCTGAAGGGCGTCTTCCTCGGGTGCAAGTATGCTATTCCCGCCATGCAGCGCGCCGGCGGCGGCTCGATCATCAACGTGGCGTCGTTCGTGGCGCTGGTCGGAGCGGCGACTCCCCAGATCGCCTACACCGCGAGCAAGGGTGGGGTGTTGTCGATGACGCGCGAAATCGCGGTTGAATTCGCGCGTCAGAATATCCGGGCCAACGCGCTCTGCCCGGGACCGGTCGATACGCCGCTGCTGCGGTCGATCCTGTCCGACCCCGTGAAGCGCGCGCGGCGTCTGGTGCACATTCCTCCGGGTCGCTTTGCCCAGGCGACGGAGATCGCCAACGCCGCGCTCTACCTCGCCTCGGACGAGTCGTCCTACGTGAATGGCTCGACCTTTGTAGTGGATGGGGGGATCACAGCGGCGTATGTAACGCCGGAGTAAAGAGGAGAAAAGAGCTACAGCGCGAACGGCGCTGGGATCACCAGTTCCACCGTCCGATCCTCGGGATGGCCGCCGAGGCCCCGGTTGATCCCGGCGTGAGGATCGTTGGCGGCCAGTTCGCGGTGGATGGACGCCAGCCGCGCGATTCCCTCGGCTGATTCGGGATCGGGCGGCGCCTCGTGGTCGAGCATGGTGCAGAGGATCGACAATGTGTCGTTCCCGTTCGATACGATTTCGATCAGACGCGCCTGTGACGGCCAGTCCATGATCGAACACGTGGTGACCTCCCACAAGCCGAGTGTTCTTCCCATCGGGTCCGGTCTGGGCCGTATCATGTTGCGATGCGTGTGCCCGTTGATCCAGAGGATCACGTTGGGGAAACGATGGACCAGGGCCATCATCTCGTCGCCCAGCACACGGGCCGGATCCCCATCGTCCAGGTCCGTCAGGTCCAGGGCGACGCGCGAGTTTGTCAGGGTGATGAGTGGGTGGTGCGTGCAGAGCACAACGAGTCGGTCGGCATGGTCCGTGGTCACACTGGACCCGTCCACATCAAAGTAGCGCGCATGGGCGGCGATCAACTGCTGCTCGAGCCAGGATAGTTGGTCGAGCCCGATGCTCCCCGCGAAGTAGCCGTTTGGATTCGTCGTGTCGAGCACGATTAGCCGTACCGGTCCCTCGTCGTGAATGTACTGCGCTTCGCCCAGCTCGAGATGAGCCTCACTGAACCCATGACCATGAGGCGTCCCGCCCGTATGTAGATGTGCTCCGATGTATTCTCGCTTGGTGTACGGCCGGCGTGCCGCGTCCGGCGTGACGGTCGCGGCGCTTGATATCAGGAATGATTCAGGCGCGGCGTCGAAGCCGGGGAGGTCCCGCGCGGCATTGAAATTCGGTGGCGCGACTCTGATCTTGGATGAACCGATGGCGATCTGTTCGTACCGCGGATTGGGCCGTGCCGTGCCGAGCACGAGCGCGTCGTGGTTGCCGTAGCACGATAGCCAGGGAAACCGTATGCCTTCAGCCCCTATCGGCTGCAATGCCTCTTCGAGCAGACCGGGATATTCGGGAAAGCCCCAGTGGTGTTTATAGCGATCCGGACCAGGGTCCGGATGCCAGTAGTGAAGATCGCTCCAGAGCGGAGATTGGACCCCTTCGTAGGCCGGTCCGCCGGAGTTTACCGCAACCTCGCCTCCCGCCATGAGCCGTGTAAACCAGGTGAGTTCGTTCCATTGCGCGTTGTCGGTGTGATCTCCGGTCGCGATGACGAACTGCAGCGGCGCACCCGTCTCTGGGCTGCACTCGATCCGGTTGAGCGCGCGGACGATCATTTCGCATGCATGCAATGCCAGGGTCTCCTGCGGCCGGGAGGCAGGGAGTACTAGATGCAGAATGTCCGGCCCCCCGTAAAACTGTTCCATGAACTCGAAGCGACCGGGCGATTCGGCGTCGACCAGATGCAAATCGGTGATCTGAGCGAAGTGCAAGAGTGAGGTGCGTTGCTCGGGATAGGGCGCATCGGGGGCAAGTTCGAGGCGTCTCAGGCGAGGCTCGCCATAGCCGCGAGCGAGGCGGTAGTACGCGCTGTCGGTGCCCTGCCGGAGGGGCGCTCCTCGGTGGATAGTACGAGCGATAGAGAACGCGGGGCCGGTCTCCTCCACTATGGATCCTCCTGGCGCGGCTCTGAATGTGGGCAAGTACGAGGGGCAGGCGAGTCGAGGTGCGGCGGCTCATGGGGCCTCGGCGACGGAGCGCCGAGCTACCGGATGCGGACGGGATGACCAGGGGGAGACGATGACGTTAGCGGCTGTTCAGGCGGGCTGGAGCTCGTCTTCTGTGATGATGGTGGCCGAACCTGCGACGTTCTCGGAACCGGGCGGCAGTTCGATCAGGCGTGGACTCGCTGGATCCCAGGTCAGCGAGACCTGGGCGCCGATCGAGACCGAAAAGGCTTCCACACTCGGGACATCCACCATGAGATCGCCCACCGGGGTGGTGACTCCCACTCGTGTCACCGGGCCGAGGAAGGTATGCGACTTGACGGTACCCACCATGCCCGCACTTCCTCCTGAGTTGTCGCCTTGCAACGGGCGTAGGTCGATCACCTCGGGCCGTATGAGCATCAAAACATGTGGGCCGGCCGTCCAGTCCCGGGCAGCATTCACCGGCAGACGGTGGCCGGCACTCTCGACCGCCCCAGAGGGATCGGGCTGCACCGTAGCCTCGATCCGGTTCATCGTGCCGATGAAGGCGGCCACGAAGACCGTGCGCGGCTCGCCGTAGATCTCGGCCGGCGTACCGACCTGTTCGATCTGACCCTGCGAGAGTACGACCACTCTATCGGAGACGGACAGCGCCTCCTCCTGATCGTGCGTGACGTAGAGGGTGGTGATGCCGAGTTGCGTCTGGATGCGACGGATCTCTTCGCGGAGTTGGACTCGTACCTTCGCGTCCAGGGCAGAAAGCGGTTCATCCAGCAGGAGGACGCTGGGCTCGATCGCCAGGGCACGGGCCAACGCCACGCGCTGCTGCTGGCCGCCCGAGAGTTGATGCGGATAGCGGTTGCCGTGGGCACCCAGCCCTACCAGCTCCAGCAGATCGGTCGCTCGTTTCTGGCGCTCGGCACGGGAGACTCGACGCACGCGGAGACCGAAGGCCACATTGTCACGGGCCGTCATATTGGGAAAGAGGCTGTAGGCCTGAAAGACCATCCCCATATCGCGGTGATTGGCCGGCACGCCCGTGACGTCCTTATCATCTATCAGGACTCGGCCTCTATCCTGTCGCTCGAAGCCTGCGATGATGCGCAATGCGGTCGTCTTGCCGCAGCCGCTCGGACCGAGCAGGGAGACAAATTCTCCCGAGTTGACCTTGAGGTCCAGGCTGTGCAGCGCCACAGCGTCTCCGAACTGTTTGTGAAGTCCCTGGATCTCGAGACCTGCCATCGCTACCTCGTACCCGTCACTTGTGCCTGTCTCCGACCCACCCCTCGACCGAGGAAGAGAATGCCCAACATGGCTGCCCAGGTGAGGGCGAAGCTGATGATGGCCAGGGCTGCCGCTGCATTCGCCTTTGCTTCGCCCGTGTATTCGACGTACACGGCGAACGTATTGAAGAGCATCAAGCTCGACATAGTGTACTCACCCATGACCAGCGTCACGGTGAGGAATGCCGCGGAAAGCATGGCATACCGCAGATTGGGCAGAATCACGCTCCACAGCACACGGAACCAACCGGCGCCGACGCTCTGGCCCGCCTCGGTCAAAGTATGCAGGTTGATGGCCCGCATGCCCGCGTCAAGCGAGCGGTAGGTGAACGGCAGGGCGAGAATCACATAAGCCAGCACCAGAATCTGCGGGCCGGAGATGAGCCAGAGCTGCGACTGAAAGAGATGCAGGATACCGACGGCGAGGGCAACCGGGGGCACGACAAAAGGCAGCACGGCGATGAAGTCCATGATGCGGCGAACCCGAGGCAGCCGCAGATTGACCCAGTACACGGTCGGCACCATCAAGACGACGCCGACGGCGACGGTCTCCACCGCCAGTTTGAGCGAGAAAAGAAAACTGGTCTTGAACGCGGGATCTCGCAAGATCTCGAGATAGTGCTTGGTGCCGTACTGCCCGGGTCCGGTTTCCAGACTGAATTCCGCCGTTCCGTACAGAGGCAGAAAGAAGTACAGAAAGGCCACAACCAGCCAGAAGATACTCCAGGGACCGAGACGCACTCTCTTCATCGCATCCACCTGGCTGCTCGGCGCTGCAGCAGCCCGTACCCGACGAGCGCGATTCCGATGATCACGATCATACCCAGCGCCAGAGCATCGCCGAACTGCGGATCAGTGACGATGTTACCGGCCAGTACCGACCCGATGATGATCGGCACCAGGTTGATCTGGCCACCCGCCAGAGCATAGGGCGTGGCGTACGCGGAAAAGGCACTGCCAAACAGCAGCACCATGGCGCCCAGGAGGGATGGCCATAGGATCGGGATGCCAACCATGCGCCAGAACTGGATGGTGTTGGCACCCAGATTTGTGGCGGCTTCTCGCCATTCACGGCGCAGACCGTCAATCGAAGGACTGATGATGAGAATCATCAACGGCAATTGAAAGTAGGTGTACACGATCGACAGACCGGTGAGGGAGTACAGCGAGAACCCACCGGAATACAAATTCAAGCCGTGACTCGCCAGCCACACCGTGATGACACCGGTCGTGCCGATGGTGGCGACAAAGGCGAAGGCCAGCGGAACCCCGGCGAAATTTGCCGCGACCCCCGAAAACGTGATGAGGGCCGATCTAATCCAGCCGGGCGCTCCCTCCTTCGTGGCCGAGTAGGCCACGAACAGGCCGACGATTCCACCCGTGAGCGCCGTCGAGACGCTGATCTGGAGGCTGGTCCAGTAAGCATCTCGATATTGGGAGTCAAACAGTGTTCGCACGTGTTGGAGGGTGTACCCGCCACCGGGCTTTTGAAATGCCCCAACGGCGACCGCGAGGGACGGGAGCAGCAAAAACAGTGTCACGTAGGCGAAAAACGGTACGACCGGAAGCCAGACTAAAGACGATCGCCACGAGAAGCGTCTCGGAGTCTGGACCGGTTGAACTGCCGGTAACTCCTGCGCGATACCTGCCATGCTCTCCCTCGGCCCTCAGCCGGTTCTCTATCAGCCCATCTTGGCGGCCCACTGCTCCTGCAGCACTGCCTGTGCATTCGCAATCTGCGTGAGTGAAGCAAACTTCACATGCTTGTAGGCGCTCGCCGCGGGGAGCTTTTTAGCCAGGGAAGCCGGAATTTTGTTGCGTTTCGCCAGGTCGAGGTAGCGAGCAGGATGAGTATACCCTTTGAGCCAGAGCAGCTGGCCCTGGTCGGAGTACAGGTATTC
>DAINCT010000256.1:0-5852 GCA_036732245.1 Chloroflexota bacterium
GCGCGGCTTTTCCTTCGTGATCTGAGGGACTCGAATCAGGGCCGAGCGGTTGACCCGGGCCCAACTGATATATACCGGCGCCTCGTATCCCGGCACGAGCCGTTTATACGAATTGACCAGTGACGCCAGGACCGACGACATGCCGCGAGCATGCGTCAATTGTCCGGCGATGAAGTGCTTGGCCAAATCCGAGAGCCCGTATTCATCGTCCAGATTGACGAACGCGTTGTCATCCGTGCCCTTATGGAACATGCTTTGATGCACGTGCATGCCGGAACCATTGACCCCAAATATGGGCTTGGGCATAAACGTCGCGTGCAGCCCGTGTTGTTCGGCGATGGCCTTCAAGGTGTACTTGAAGGTGACCGCATTGTCGGCGGTCTGCAGTGCCTCGCCGTAGCGAAAATCGATCTCGTGCTGCCCGATCGCAACTTCGTGGTGAGACGCCTCGACGCTGATGCCCATGCCCTGTAGACCGTTCACCATCTCCTTGCGAACCGAAGACGCGAGATCCGTGGAGAGGTCGAAGTACCCGCCCTGATCGTGAGCCAGCGGTCGATCTTCACCGTTCTCGCCCGGGACCAACAGAAAGAACTCCAATTCCGGACCTGTATAGAAGTCGAAGCCCATCTCCTCAGCCTCGCGCAGGGCTCGGATCAGGACCTCTCGCGGATCTCCCGGGAATGGCTGGCCATTTGGGGTGAACACCTGACAGATGACGCGCGCGGTGGTGTTGTCGCCGCGCTCCCAGGGAATGATGCGGAACGTGCGCACATCCGGCTTGAGGTACATATCGGATTCCGCGATGCGTGCGAATCCCTCGATGGAAGACCCGTCGAACCACGTGCCGTGTTCGATCGAATCGGCAAATTGCTCGATGGGAATCGTGACGCTCTTCACCGCACCGGTGATATCGGTGAACTGCAGATTGACGAATCGGACCTGCTCTTCTTCACTCCGCTGGAGCACGCGCTCGGACGTCATCTCGATCATCTCGCCATCCTCCTCGTTCCAGACCCATACGGTTTCCCGGAATCTTCGACCCCGCGGAAAGGCCGTTCGTATTGTCGCATGGACTACTCGAGACCCTAACGAAGGGCCGCCATCCGTCCCGTGTAGAATTCTGGACTGTGAACGATCTGGAGCGCCTCCATGTGCGCATTCTTGCCTGCCGCGCCTGCGAGGATGCCGGATATATCGAACGGGCCGCTCCGGTCGTGGCGGGTCACGCGGGCAATCGCATCATGCTCATCGGTCAAGCGCCCGGCATCACGGAATTGGAAGTTCGTCGCCCGTTTGCCGGCAGAGCAGGGAAAGAACTTTTCCGTTGGCTGGCCTCAATTGACATAACGGAAGAAGACTTCCGAGAGCAGGTCTACATGACCGCGATAACCAAGTGCTATCCGGGACGCCTAGCCGGTGGTTCGGGCGACCGGCGCCCGTCCGGACGGGAGATAACACTGTGCCGACCGTTTCTCGAGGCCCAATTGACCCTCATTCGGCCGCGCGCGATGGTATTGGTCGGTGGACTGGCCATTGAACGGTATTTCCCAAAACGTCCGCTCACGGAAATCATCGGGCGGCGGTTCGACCTGAACGGCGTGGCGACGATCCCGCTGCCTCATCCGTCCGGCGCTTCCCGTTGGCTGAACGGCGCCGAGAACCGAGCTCTGCTGGCCGAAGCATTGCGCCATGTCCGCGCAGAATGGGAGCGTTGGGTGCTGCGCAAGGGGTTCGTCGGCCCGCAGATGGAAGCCCTTAGTTGAAGGCGTTTGCAGCCTCTGGTATGTTCGGGTAGCGCGCCATTCATGCGCGTCGACACCAGGAGCCCGCACGAGTAATGATCGACTCTGGTAGGGAAACGCCCTCCACAGGAGTTACGAATGAATGAAGGACCTTTTCCGAATGAAAGCTCCGATGGATTGAACCCGGATGTTGCCAGCGCCTATGCCGGTACGCCCGAACCGGACGGACCGGCCAAACGTGCCGTGCTGGCGGGCCTGGGCGCGGTGGCCACGGCGTGCGATGTCGCCAACGAGACCTTCGACCGCTTTGTCGATCGGGGCGCTCAGGCGCAGGATGAGCTACAGCGACGCGCCGACGAAATGCGGATGCAGACGGCAGGCCGCACTCGGGTGGGCGATGCGCTACGCAGCGCCATGAACGCCTTTCTGGATGGAATCAACGTGCCGAACAAAGCAGACGTCGACGTGATCAACGCGAAGCTGAACATCGTGACGCGTAAGCTCGACGATATTCAGTTCCAGAGCATGCACGAATCGACACCGGCTGTGAGCCCGGACGTTGTAGTTCCACCGGACGAAGCCACCGGGGCGGTCGGTATCTAAACTACCGCATCGAGGTCGCGGCTGCTGGGTCTACGCCGCGGCCTTTCCGGCGTCTATGGTGCCCCCACCGATCACGCGGTCGCCGTCGTAGAAGACTGCTAGTTGACCGGGTGCAACTCCCCAGACCGGCTTCACAAACTCCACGTGGGCACAATCCCCCGCGCCGAGTTGGACCTCACCGGGTCGGTCCGGCGTGCGGTAACGGATCTTGATCGAGGCGGGAAACGTGCCGCTGGGCCTTGAACCGGTGAAAGACAGACGCGAGCAATCCAGAGCAGGCGCCAGGGCGTCCGCTCGGTCTCCGACGACCACGGCGTTGTCGCGGGGTCGAAGTTCAAGGACGTATCGTGGCTCAGGTGATGAAATGCCGAGGCCCTTGCGCTGGCCGATCGTGAAGGCGTGGATCCCGTCGTGTTCCCCTACGACCGTGCCGCGCGTGTCCACGATCGGACCGGGACGTTCGACCTCACCGACGTAGTGCCGCAGGAACTCCTTGTAATTCTTACCTGCCACGAAGCAGATTTCCTGGCTATCGGGCTTGTCCGCCACAGGGAGTTGGAACTCGCGAGCTAGCAAACGCGTCTCGGTTTTGGCCATCCCTCCCAATGGAAATAGAATTCTCCGCAGGTGATGCTGCTTCAAGGTGTGCAACATGTACGACTGGTCCTTAGCCGGGTCGACCGCTTTCTTGAGGACGTACTCTGCTCGGGGCTCGTCCCATTCGACACGCGCGTAATGTCCGGTTGCGACAAAATCGATTCCGAGCTCATCTGCTCGCTGGATCAGTCCGTCGAAGCGCACGAATTGGTTGCAGCGCACACACGGGTTCGGCGTCCGTCCTTGCATGTATTCGGCGGCGAAGTCGTCGACCACCGCGTTGCTGAACTCCTCGCGAAAGTTGGGTACGTAGTAAGGGATGTCGAGACGTGAAGCCACTCGGCGGGCGTCATCGACGGCGTCAATGGTGCAACAACCCTGCATCGCACCCGGGTTCTCGAACGTCGTGGAGCGGTGCCAGATTTGCATGGTGATGCCGATCACTTCGTACCCGGCAGCTTTTAGCAGTGCGGCCGTGACGGAGCTATCTACCCCGCCGCTCATGCCCACCAGGACCGAGCCCTTGGATCCCATTGTTTCCATATCCTTTTTCGACGTACTTCGGCCGGCGCGGGCAAGGACCGCTTGCGGCGGTCCCGCCTTCGTCGCGCCACCGTTCGCGCTGGCCTTTTTGGGCGCGGGATTTCTTCAGTATACGAGTGGTTATCCGGTCCTTTTGAGGCGACCGGTGCGCTTGGCGTAATGTTCGGCCCACGAGAACACCCAGAATCCCAGCGGGACCGTGAGAATGCCGATCACGGCCAGCGGTACCAGCGTGTGAACCATGATCGTACTGGTCGGATGCTTGAGCAGCACGTCCCGGATGCCACTGAGCACGTAGGTCGCGGGCGAGAGGTGCGAGAGTGGCTGCATCCAGGCAGGTAGCACGTTGATCGGGAAGTACACCCCGGAGATCAACAGCAGACAAGCCTCGATCACGTAGGTCATCTGCGCTCCCTTCTCTGTGAAGAGCAGCGGCAGTGTCGCAGCCATGATGCCGAGCCCAATGAAGCTCACGCTGCCCAGCGTAACGATGGCGAGCGCGGGCAGCAAGCCGGCGGGATTAGCCTCCAGGTGAAACAGGAAGATCAGAGCAACCAGGACCAGGGAAGTTCGTACCAGCCCGTACAGCACTCCGAAGAGACACGATCCGATAATGTACGTGAACACATTGATCGGCGCCATCATGGTGTATTCGATGGTGCCTTCCCAGCGCTCCCACTGCACGCTTTCCGCGATCGCCATGAACATATTGGCCATGTACGACCAGGTGAGCGCGCCGATTGCCAGGTACAACACGAATGGATGTGGATCGATGTGCTTTCCGGCCGCTCCGGGCGTCGCGTAAGCAATGTAGATGACGGATGCCGACTGCGCCACGGTATAGAGCAGAAAGGTAATCTCCCAGCCCCAGTAGCGTTTCGACAGGTTGGTATTGCGCTCTACGAAGGCGTAGGACGCTTTGATTTCTCGCCAAACGGAGGCATCAACTGCCATTCAGAACCTCGTCTTCCGCATCGGGATCAAAATCTGAATCCTCCAGACTTCGTCCTGTGACTTCCATAAACACGTCTTCTAACGACGGAAGAGCACTGAGCTCATGCCGTCGCATGTACTCTTCTTTGAGTGCTTGCGGCGTGCCTTCCACCACGATGCGACCCTTGTCCACGATGGCGAGCCGGTCACAGAGCGCATCCGCCTCGTCCATGTCGTGGCTGGTCAACAAAACTGTGGCGTCGTGTGAGGTGCGCAGATCCAGTACGAACCTCTGCACATCCTTCTTCGAGCGCGGGTCGAGTCCAGTCGTGGGCTCGTCCAGTAGCAACATGACGGGAGAGGTCAGAAGGGCACGCGCGATGGACACTTTTTGCTGCATGCCGCGAGACATCTTTTCAACCGGTTGACCGATGCGGGCCTCGGAGATGCCGAGGGCGCCCAGGATTCGAATGACGTCCTTGCGGGCCGCGCGTGTGTCGACGCTGTACAAGCGTGCCGCGTATGTCAGGTTTTCCATCGCGGACAGCTTCTTGAACAGAGACGCTTCAACCGAGACTCGATTGATCAATCGCTTCACCTGCGGCGCTTCCTGTACGACGTCGAGTCCAAAGACTTCGACCGTTCCGGCATCCGGGAGCAACAGGGTGGAAATCAGGCGAATCAAGGTCGATTTACCCGAGCCGTTCGCACCCAGCACGCCGTATATCTCACCGCGCGTGACCGTGAATGACACGTCGTCCACCGCACTCACACGCTTGGCAGGGGCCCTTCCGGGCCGCTTGAAGCGCGTGGGTCCTCCAAAGTATTTCGACACGTGATCGACCCGCAGTGCGCGCTCGACCGCGGAACGCCGGGCGATCAAGTCTTTGGCCAGATTGAGCTCCAGAACACCGTTCATGTTTTCCTCCCGAGCAATAAAAAAACCGTGAGCCGTTCAGACGGCCCACGGTTCCAGGAAATCTGGATCAGACTTGACTCACGTCTGCATGATGGCGGGCCGCATGGCAAAGGGCGCACTAACCCCGATAGGCACGGTGAGCCCGACGGCATTGATGCTGGCCCTGTTTCTTTCGTTCACGTGTGCGCCCTCTTTCATGTATGTCACTTCTATCATCCTACAGCAGGGACGACGGCCTGGCAACTTCAAATTATGGCGCTGGAATTATGCCCTGGACGCGCAATGCCTTCGAGGCGGCAACCAATGCCACGCGGCTGCCGGTCGATGGGTTGCGCAGTCCCCAGGCGATGTCATACGAGCCGGCACGAAGACCGGAGCTGAGCGTGAAGTACCGTACGTGCTGACTTATGCCCGGCGGGACCACGGCGACCACGTCGTGACTGGGGTCTGAAATGGACTCTGTGGCCCAACTAAGCTGACTCGAAGCCTTCACGGACGCGCCGAGTTCTACG
>DAINCT010000257.1:0-5815 GCA_036732245.1 Chloroflexota bacterium
CCCATCATCCAGGCCCACTCGACGAGGAGCGAATCGGCATCGGCGGTGCGCTGAGCGCGCCGGGGTAAGGGGGGAGCGAAGTCTTCAGCAAAGGTTGCCCGCTGACACGCTGGGTTTGTGCAGCGAAAGCGGCGGACGCGCAGGATCAGGCGAACCGGACAGCCGCGCCGAACAGGACCTCCGGCCCTGAGTCGCGCCCCCCGGGGAACGGGAACACCGCTTATACCAGCGAAACCGTGCGCCTTTCGCGAGCGCTGAGGAGGGCGCTGTCCACGATCCGCTGGCCGATGCGGCAGGTCTCGACCGACAGGGGACCGCGAATCGGTTCGCCGGTCTCCATGCAGTGCAGCATGTACTGGATTGGGTTCTGGTGGGGCGGAAGTAGCTCGTCGACCGAAAGCACCATGCCTTCGGGATGGGCGCGGGTCTGCACCCTTACGGTCGCCTCGTAGTCGTAGGAGCTGATCGTGCCCTCGGTGCCCACGATGACAAAACCGCACTTGGGTTGCGGCTGCCGCGTCCAGGGGTCGGTGAAGGTGCCCCAGCGGGTCTCGAACTTGGAGAGGCCGCGTGGGTAGCGGGTGATGGTGATGCTGTGCTCGTCCACGGAAGGGCCACGGGGAACGTCCACCACGGTGGTCACCTCCAGCGGCGTCGCGCCGCCGTGAAACCAGGTGCCGAGCGTCACCCCGTACCCCAAGTAATCGAGCAGCGAGCCGCCGCCCTTGTCTGGATCATAGAACCAACTTGCCGCCTTTTGCTCGGGCGTGGGGTCCTTGGCAATCTTGTCGGCCGTGTGCTGGAGCGGCCCGCGGTTGCCGTCGTAATAATGGACCTCCGCCACCTCGCCGATCACTCCCTCGTCGCTCAGGCGTTTGCTCGTGACATGCGGCGGATACCAGGCCAGGGGCCAGTTGATCGCCATGAGCTTGCCGGTGGGTTCCACGGCCGCGATCATCTGATCCGCTTCGGCCAGCGAGGCGGCGAACGGTTTCTCCACCAGGATATGAGTGCCGAAGGGTGCGACCCGTTCCACCCACGACGCATGTTCGGCGGTCGCGGGGCAGAGCAGCACAAGGTCCGGTTGGGTCCGCTCCACGCACTCCCGGTAGTCGGTGAAGACGCGCTCGGGCGGGATGCCAAAGTCGCGCGCCGCCTTCTCCATCCGCGCCGGGTCCTCGTCACAGATGCCGACGATCTCCACCTCTGGGTGCTCGTGAGCCATGCGTAGGTTATCACCGATGTGCTGATGATCGAAGTTAATCCCGGCTATCTTGTATGTTGTCACCTGGCTGCCCTTCCCTTTACGCTCGCGCGGATGCCGTGCGCTATGAGATCCCATACGCTTAAGATAAGCGGGCCGGCAGAGCACATGAGCTTCTCCGGCTTGAAGGTCGGCGTTTCCCGCGCGGCATCTCCACACGTTCCCAACACCTTGGTATGAGCTTTACGAGGTTGGGAGGCGATCGACCTGCCCTGGCACTTTCGGCACCCCCTCGCGCGCGCTGGCGATCGCCGCGAAGGCCAACTCCAGACTGTGGAGGTTGCCCCGGGCACCGTGGAGCGGCTCACGATCTTCCTCGATCGCGCAAAGCAATTCTCCCATGGTGCCATGGAATCCTTCTCGAAACCATGTTCCCTCCAGCGTCGGGCTGCTCGTGCCCTCGGCGGTACTGAGGATAACCTGCTGGTCGGATAAGCTGGGGCCGCTGCTGATCACGCTGCCCTTGGTCCCCGCCAGAAACGTGCGATCTTCCTGCCCAAGAACCACCGTGGCGTCGAAGGCAAGGGTAGCCTGCGCCGTCTCATACTCGATCGCTACCTGAGCCAACATGGGTGGTCGCGCCCGCTGGCTGGCGGCTCGCGCGGTGGAGGCGAACACGCGAAGTGGGCGCTGCTCCCCAAAGAAGGAGGCCACCGCGTCAAACCAATGGATGGCGAAATCATAGAGGATGAGGTCGTGAATGTCGTTGAACGGCGTCTCGATCACCCAGGAGTGGTCCCAGTGCACCGTGAACGCGGCACTGGTCAAGTCACCCAGGATGCCCTGCCGCGCAAGCTCGCGGAGATAGGCGAAATGCGGGGCCCACCGCGCGTTCTGGTTCACCGCCAGCTTGACCCCCTGGCGATCCGCCAACTCGACCAGACGCCGGCCAAGCTGAAGATCCAGCACGAATGGCTTGTGGCTCAGTACATGCTTGGCTGCCTTCAGCGCATCCACCAGGATCGGCTCGCGGTCGGCGGGGTGGGTCGCGATATCCACCACCTCAATCTCGTCGAGGCGCAACAGATCCTGATAGTCGGTGTACACGCGCGCCTCGGGATAGAACTCGGTCCGTCGAGCACGGGCTCGGGATTCGTTCAGATCACAGAGCGCGACCACGTTGTAGCCGGCACGTCGGTACGCCGCCAGGTGATATTCGGAGATGCTGCCGCACCCGATCAGGCCGATAGGGGGATGGTACCGGCGCGGATCGCGCGGCCGATACTCCAGTTCCGGGGCCGCGGCCTCCGCAGCGAGGGGAACCTGGCTCAGCCCATAGACTTGCTCATTCATGAATGTACCTCCAGCGCGGCGGAAGAATGGTCAGGCCTTGACCGTGAGCAGCGCACGTAAACGTTCCACGGCGCCGGGGATGCGGTCGAATGGGAGGTGCTCGAAGATCAGCGGTGGGTCGGGGCGTCGCGCGCGGAGATACTCCAGAAAGCTTCCTGGGGAAAGACGCCCAGTCCGAACTCAATCATCACATAAGAGGACAGCGGAGCGCTTCCATATTCCCGAAAGCGGGCGTGCATGTACGACGGCCACCGTCACGGCGGAGGCTCTCGTGGAGATACAGCTCCCAGAAAGCTGGCAGGTGTTGGCTGCCCAATTTAGAACGGAGTCGCTCGACAAGGTCAGGCCGGTTATCGGCTGAATAGTGAGCGACCCAAGGATCGAGAAGATCGCGAACCCGCTGCCAAAAAGGCGTGTCTACCCGGTTCAGAAACTCGAAGTGACTCTCGCCACGGTGCACCGCTGCGGCATCTACACGCCGCCCCTTGTCAAATAGGTACATGCTATCTCAGCGTAGTTCAGCGGAGCGCCGGGTCGGAAAGTCAAGGCGTTATAACTGGCTAACCCAATTCGGAGGGGCTTAGCCAGAATGTTTACAGCTCAGCTGTTAGCGCCGAACTGGCGTCGGCCCCAACACCCACGACGTGATGCGCGACGCGACGGTCGGCCTGAAATCCCACCCCGCGAACGGAATCGCCGCACTTCTGAGGCTCTGCATGGACGGAGCACTGTCCCTTCGGCTAACAAGTATCCCACCTCGGCCGTACGGTAGACGGTCTCCAGGCGTTGCGGGTAGAACGACGGGTTGGGCAACTGTTTGCGCTGCGCGTGGAGGTTGTTAACACGCTCAAGGTAACCACGGACGAGGCGTTCCTTATCAAGGTCGGCAAACTGGTGCGTAAGCTCTCGGAGGTGACTGAGCGCAGGAGGGCGGAGGGGACGTGGGCGCCACGGTCCGGTTCACCGTCATTCGCCGACTCTCGATCCCTAGCTGGGGATGTTTCCCATTACTTGAAGCTGATCTTGGCTGCGCCGCTCTTCACGACCTGGAACACATCCCACATGCCGGTCTCCACGTGACCCGGCACGGCACACAAGATGGCATAGGTGCCCACCTTGCCGGCCACAAACGAGTCGTGCTCGGTCTTGCCCTTAATGGTTCCGATGGTGGGCTTGGTGGAGCTGGCACCGTTAAAGGCGAGCGGGTAGGGCCCCGTACTGGTCCGTTTGGCATACGAGGTGATGACGAAGCCGTGGTTGAGGGCCGCGCTCCTGTTACTGAAGGTGACGCTCAGATGGGCGCCAACCGGCACGGTGACGGTCATCTTGCCCTTGCCGTAGCCGTTGAAGTTGTAGCCGCCGATAGCGCCGTTGTAGTCGGCGATCAGCGTGAGAGATGCAGTGTGCGTGGCGGCGTTCCACGACAACCACTTGGGAGCTGCAGCATGCGATGCCGCAGCGGGAGCCGCCGGGAAAAGCGCCATAGAGAGCGTGGCTGCCACCACTGCCGCACCGGCCACAGCACAGGCGAGAGAGCCGATCAATCGGCGCATGCCGGCGTACGGGTAATGATGGGACGAGTGGTTCATAGCGTTCTCCGATCTCACCGAGATTCCTTCGGGTGACTTGTCGCGGGGGCCTAACGCAGTCTACGTTCCTCACGCGATCCGCGTCTTCCTGGCAGGGTTTCAGATGCGTGTCTCATTGGTGGCACATCGAGTGGCAGTTGGCGAACCGAACAACAGTCACCCGGCCAGACACGCCCCGGCATCACGCAATACGGGGGTGCCGATGTAGAGCTGGGTCGTTTCCTACGCGCCTGAACCATCCCCGATAGTGATCCGTTCGCACTAGCCGTTACGCTCGACTTTTCGGTGTCGGGTTTGTACGTGGTCATCGCTCATGCACTGAAGTCGAAGTCTTCCCGCTCCCCGTGGCCACCTGCCTGCCACCACCGCATCTCCGGAGTGCCGATTACGCCGCGAAAAGCTCTCGTTGTGCTGTCCCAATGGCTAATGCTCGCCTTGACCACATACACCGCTAGACTGGGCGACTACCTTAACGACACGTTTCGTGCTCTTGCCCGTGAGCACCGCAGGCACCTTGGCTTGATCAACGTCGTGAACTGTAACGCTACCCCGCCTACACCGGATGCCGAAGGCGCGATGCTTTTCATCCCCGACCCCGACTGTGTCCACGGTGTTCATGCGCATCACTTCTTGCATGGTCAGACATGCAACATCACCCCGTGATTCAATATGCCACAGCATCTCAGGAGCCGGGGCGCTACGCTGTCGATAGTCGTCTAGAGGCGTGTCTTGCCCATCCTGGCGCAGTGGAGCGCCTTGGCACGCTCCACGTCGGACATAGACGGTCGCGCGCCGAGGGGAAATGCAGAAGCTGGCTTGGTCTCCACTCTTCTCAAGGCAACCAACGCCTGGGCAACTGTCGATAGATAACTGCTCTCACTGGTCGGAGCGGCTCCTACCAGCGTGCGTGCTGTCTGGTCTGACATGATGTCCTCCTCCGGTCACCGTGCCACCTGGCTGCATCGACGGTCGGTGTACCTGCCGTACGGAACGGTTTGGTTCCTCGATACAGTCATGTACAGCAGGACCACCGGCCAGGTCGGCACGCAGGACAATCCCCCGGTGAGACCAGGTCCTGTCGTCAAGACAACAAAACCCGATCCATAACAGATCGGGTTCATCAGTGACTGATCGCGGCTCAGATGGCCATGTACGGGCCGCGACTACGCCTTCCGTTATGAGGACGTACCTCTTGCTGCTCCCACGCTACCACGAGCACCGGCAGATGGCGGCGACGACCGCTCGTTTCTGGTTGTCAGCCGTGAATATGTCCCCTTGACATCGATCAACTGCTCATCGATTGCGTCATGCATCGCTCCCTCGATCAATCCGAGCCAGGGGACGCCAGCGGGATCGCTTGACAGGCGAACGACTGAGTGCGACTATGTGGTCCTCGACGATGTACGCAGAAGGAGAAGGACGATGCGTCGGTGTCCGAGATGTCGCTCCACCATGCTGTTCGAGTTTGGTGGCATGGACGGAGTCTTCGAACGGGCCTGGAAATGTGTCGGGTGTGGACGAGAGTTGCTGGCGGACGCGGTGAAACAAGCCCAAGATGATGAACTCCTTGGTCGGGTCAGGGGGGACAGCACCCAGCAGCGGAATATGTAGTGCTTCTCCCGTGCAGATGACCGAACGCCGGGCGTGCACAGAGCTTCGCACACCTCTT
>DAINCT010000258.1:0-5798 GCA_036732245.1 Chloroflexota bacterium
TCGCAGCACCGGTCTTCAGATGAGGCTCGGGTCTCTGGTCGTGCCATTGCTCTGCTCTTCTTGAAATTAGGCTTTATCGCGTTTGGCGGACCGGCCGCGCATGTAGCGCTGATACGGCGAGAGATCGTGGAGCGGAACCACTGGATCGAGGAAAACGAGTTTTTCCAGATGTTTGCTGCCTGCAATCTTATTCCTGGCCCGAGTTCCACTGAACTTGCGGTGTACCTGGGCTACCGCCTTGCCGGCCCCCTTGGCCTGGTACTAGCGGGCAGCCTCTTCATCGCCCCGGCCATGCTGATCATGCTGGGAATTGCAGTGGCATATATTCACTACGGGACGACCCACATCGCGGTCTCTGGTCTCAACGGCATCCGGCCGGTGGTCGTCGCCATCGTCACCTGGGCGTTGATCGATCTGGGAAAACGGCTCCTCACGCGTTGGGTGCTCTGGCCGATCGCCATCGCTGTCTTCGGCCTCTCCCTCGCCGCCGTGCCCCCTATCCTGTTGCTGGCGCTCGCCGGGATCGCCGGCATCCTCATCACTCTGCCCTGGGTGCCCGGCCGAGTCCGACACGGCGGATTGATGGCCATTGGAAAGGCCGTGCTCCCGTTCGCTGTCATCAGCGCACACCCCGGCCGGCTTGCGACGGTCTTCCTCACCTTTCTGAAGCTGGGCGCCATATCCTACGGCAGCGGCTATGTACTCTTCGCGTTCCTACACACAGATTTCGTAAACGGCCTTCACTGGCTCTCGGATGCCCAACTCGCGGACGCGGTTGCCATCGGCCAGGCAACCCCAGGCCCGGTCTTCACCACTGCCACCTTTCTCGGCTACCTCTTCGCCGGAGTGCCCGGAGCACTCCTCGCCACACTGGGCATCTTCCTCCCCGGGTTCCTGCTGGTTCCCTTTTTGGACCGTATTGTGCGGCTCGTGGAGACGCATGTGAGTGCTCGGGCCTTCCTGGATGGGGTTAATGTAGGCGCCCTTGGGTTGATCGCAGGAGTGACCGCGGTGCTGGCCCGCACTGCCCTGCACGATCCGGTGACAGTTGGCCTCGCCGCGCTCGCGCTTCCCATCCTGATTTGGCGGCCGCTGAGTTCACCTGTGCTCATCGTCGCAGGCGCTGTGGTCGGCGTCATCGCCGGTCGGTAGTCGTTAGAGACGAACGTGGCGCGCTCAGTGGTGGGCGGGATTGCTGGCATAATCGACACGCGCGCACGCACAGTGGAGGCCCTGCTCCGTTCGCGTGTACCGGCTGGTATGACGGCAATAATGACGGCACGCGATGCTGTGCCGGAGATGGGGAACGGGTTTCACCGTGAGCTATAGGAATCTGCCATGACCATGAATACGCGCTGGGGAGGACAGAAGACGCACACGTTGGTGCCCGTCATGCTGGGTCTAGCGCTCTTGCTCCTCGCACTGGCGACCGGGAGTTATGCGTTCGGTCCACGCGCTCATGCCGCGACAACCCCAACCACCACTCCCACTTCCGAACGGGCGGCTTCCTTCCCAATCAAGCACATCGTCATCATCGACAAGGAGAATCGTTCCTTCGACACGATGTTCGGGCTCTTCCCGGGCGCAGACGGGGCGAGCAAGGGAGAGCTCTCGAACGGTAAGATCGTGCCCCTCGGCCACATGCCGGACCAACCACTGCTCGATGTTGGGCACGCCGGTGCGGCCGCGACGCTTGCGGTGAACAACGGCAAAATGAACGGTTTCGACCTGCTACCTGGAGCCATCCAGGACGGCAAAAACATCGCCGATTCGCAGTACCACGAGTCGGACATTCCCAATTACTGGAAGTACGCCCGGGCGTTCACGCTCGACGACCACTTCTTCTCCACTATCAGTGGCCCGAGCTTCCCGAACCACCTGATCACCGTGGCCGCTACTTCGGGCAACACCACCGATAACCCACGCGGGCAACTGGTGCATGCCTGGGGATGCGACGGCGGGAAGGAGTCTGTCGTGAACGGCATCTCCCCCGACGGGCGGCCCTTCCTGACACATCCTTGCTTCGACTTTCAAACCTTTCCCGATCTCTTTCAGCGTTACCACGTGTCATGGAACTACTACGCGCCCAAGCAGTTCGCGTCCGGCTACGTCTGGAGCGCACTTGATGCGATCCGGCACATTCGGTACGGTCCACTCTGGAAGACGAATGTGCCGCCCGATACTACGTTCATCAAGGATGTGAAGACCGGTCATCTCCCGCAGGTGAGTTGGCTGGTCACCAATGCCCGAGAGAGCGATCATCCACCTGCCTCAATCTGTCTCGGTGAGGACTGGACGGTACGGCAAATCAATGCTGTGATGCAGAGCAAGTATTGGAAGGATACCGTCATCTTCCTTACGTGGGATGACTTCGGCGGTTTTTATGATCATGTCGCCCCGCCCAAGCTGGACTACATCAGCCTTGGTCCTCGGGTCCCGACCATCGTGATCTCCCCGTATGCTCGACCTCACTTCATCGACCACTCGCCGCTCGAGTTTGATTCCCTATCCCGGTTTTTCGAGCAAGACTTTCATCTTCCGGCGCTCACCGCGCGTGATCGGCTTGCCGCCTCTATGCTGTCGTCTCTCGACTTCCATCAGAAACCGTTACCTCCGATGCTCCTCAAAACGCGTACTTGCTCGCAAAGCGCGTATGCGACGACTCGTCGTGTGTCCGGCGAGGTGCTGCGGACGAAACTGGAGCATGGGCTGCACAGCGTCTTTGTCCGAACAAGCGGTGGGAATATCGTGACGGTCCTATTTGGTCCGTCCTACCAACTCCGCGACGGCCACGGAAAGCGTATCGGCTTCAGCCACATCAGCGTTGGCGACCAGGTCACGACCAATGCGACGCCCGATCCGCAGCGAGCGCTGGTCTACACGACGTTCGAGTTGACCGATCGATCGTTGACGACAATCGCCAACCAGAAGGCCGTGGTGGGGACCTTGGATCAAGACGCCTCCTCGTTTACCGCCATGCTGGGGAGTACCCAGATCGTGGTGAACCTGGACAGACACACCAGAATCGTGCGCGCCGATGGGTCACACGGCTCCGCGACGGACCTCGTCGGGAGTCAGTCAGTCAGAATCAGTGGGGTCTTAAATGCTCGAAGCCAGACGATGGTCACGACGACGCTGGTACAGATTTCGAGCACTGGTTCCTCCAAGCTGACGATCACTGCCGCTCACGACTCCGTCGCACCCGGGAGCAAGCAGACATTGTCCGTCAGTGCTCCGTTCGGCAGTACGGTGAACCTATCCATACGCTATCCGAGCGGGCGAACGACCAAGGCGCACGTCGGCATCAACGACTCGGGGAAGGGAACATACTCCTTCACCGTCGTATCGGGAGCGAATAGTCGTTCTTCGCAGCGCGTGACTGTGACAGCATCATCGAAGGCGGGGACGGCTGTTACGTCTTTCGCGGTGCAACGCGCACCGGTGGAAGCGTACGTCGAGCATAGCTCCGTCAAGCGCGGCGGCACGCAGGTGGTGGACCTCCTCGGGTCGGATAGCGCCGCCGTCCACTTGCGGGTGCTCTGGCCCGGAGGGCGGTACACCACCCACTCCCTCCACCTGAACTTTGCGGATAGGGCCACCTACCGGTTTAGCGTGCCGAAGGCGATTCACGGCAAACTGCCGGCCTCCGTCACGGTGGAGGCGCAGGTGTCCAGTTCTGCCGGCACGTACGTGGCGACGGCGACATTCCACGTGACGAAGTGACTGTTAAACAGTCGACTGGGACTGAGCATTGGACTCGAGCTCTGAGGAACCAATCGCTGCCACCATTGGTGCATGTGTCCGTCGCGGAGAGCACGAGCGAGGTTCAGGCATAAATCGCACGCCAGATAACGACAGCTCGCCTCGCACGGGAATCTAGCAACAAAGGATCCTGAATGTACGCATCGCATCGACTCGCCGGACGCGTCCTGGCGGCATTCCTGATGTGCAGTTTGCTGCTGTCCGGAAGCACGAATGCTGGAGCACAGCCACCCGGAACGGCCCTGCCGCGCTACGCCGTGATCATGGTCCTGGACGGAGCACGTCCTGATTACTTCACATTCGCGAATATGCCGAACCTACATTGGCTCATGCAGCACGGCACCACCTACAATCAGGCCTTCGTCGGTCAGATGATGGCCGACACCCCGCCGAGTCACGCCACCATTGGAACCGGACTCTTCCCCAAACACAATGGCGTCCTGGGCTTCTGGTGGAAGGATCCAGGCGCGGATCGAATGACGCGGCCCACCGATCCGGCACCCGTTGAGGCAGGAGTACTTGAACGGGTCCTGTCTTCTCATGGAGCGCCCACGATTGCCGGCCAGGTGCACGCCAAATATCCTCGAGCTCAGGTCGTGTCCGTCGCAGGGCACAAGTGCTACGCGGCCGATGCCATGGGTGGGGCTTCCGCCAACGACATTCTATGTGCCTTGATTTACCACGATCGCTGGGTGGCGCAGGCCATGGGCACCCATCGTCCTCCTCCGGGCGCCATCAACAATCCGTCCTTTGACTACCCAATTCCAAACCCGAAGAGCGGCTTTGCTCCGGCCGTCGAGCAGTGGAACTTGGGCGGGGAGAACGACTGGACGGTGAAGTACGCACTCTGGGCCTTTCACCGCGTTCACTACCCACGCGTCCTGATGATGAACCTGGGCGAAACGGATGTTCTCGGGCACTTTGCTCAGCAGCCACAACGCGTGATGGGATCGCTCATGCAGCACTACGATCGTGAATTGGGCCAGATCATCGCGGCATATCGCGCCGCTGGGATTTTGAGCCAGACCGACTTCGTCGTCACGGCCGATCACGGCATGAGTCGAGTCGGCGCGCGGATCTCATTTGGCGACCTGAAGCAAGCGGTTCAAATGTCGGGCACGACCCAGGTGTTCATTGAGGCGGATACGGGTGCGACGATTGGTATCGCCGACGAGAGCAAATCTCGGGGTGTGGCACTCAATGTGGCGCATCTCGGAGGTGCGGCGATCGATGCCACGTACTACGCCACGACCGTACATGGCAGGCAAGTCTTCCGCGCCGCCTATGTCCGTCCCGGACTATCCCCTGGGGTGCTTCGCGCTTACAACAGCCTGGTAAATACCGAGGAGCCGGATGCAGGTGGGGACGTGATCGCCGTCTATGCACCTCACGTCACGACCGGCAATCGTGTCGCCAACGGGTACCAGTGGCTGGCCGGTCATCTCGGGCCGCAGTGGGATGAGCAACATATCCCTCTGATTGTTGCCGGCGCGGGCGTCCGTCACGGTGCCACCTCCAATTTTCCGGCAAGGCTGGTCGACATCGCGCCAACGGTTGAACGGCTGCTGGGGGTCGCGACTGGGCGGGTAGATGGGCACGTTCTGGCCGATGCGCTCCAAGATCCAACTCCAGGGGAACACGCCGAGCAGGCCCGAGTGGGCGCTCAGTTGTACCCGATCGTCGCCGCGCTGCGGGAGCGCTCTGGACAACCACCGGAGTGGGCCGGCCAGAAAGGATCAATTGTGGCGCTCGGCGCGCGACCGCCGTGTACCCTCCTGACCTGCCGCATCTCTCACCGATCGATCCTGGCGGGGACGCTTGCTGGAACGCTCCTCATAATCCTGTGTGCCTACCTGCTCTGGTTTTCCCCGCGCCGCCGAGCCGTGTAGCATGCGCACGCGACTACGCGTCCTCCCCCGGAGCGTCGTCCTTGCCCTTCTGCTCGGCGCGTCACTAGCTACTGACCGAGTGCACGCCGCCACACCGCGTCCTGCCTGCGCCGGTGCTTGTTCTCAGATTAAGCACATCGTCATCAT